>DASVTG010000001.1:0-5081 GCA_036387695.1 Hymenobacter sp.
CTGGCCCGCAGCAGCTACACCCGCCTGGCCGGCGTGCCCCTGCCCGGCGCCATTTCCAAGCAAGAGCTCGACGCCGCGCGGGCGCAGTACGCCGCCCAGCAAGCCGGCGTGCAGCAGCTGCTGGCGCAGCAGGGCTTCCGCCGCGTCACGGCGCCGTTTAGCGGCATTGTCACGCAGCGCAATGTGGAAGTGGGCAGCCTGGTGAGCAGCAGCAATGCGCCGGGCTCGCAGCTGTTCAAGCTGGAGCAAACCGACAAGCTGCGCGCCTACGTGCAAGTGCCGCAGAACTTTGCCACCGCCATCAAAACCGGCCTGGAGGCGGACTACCTCGTGCCCGAGTTTGCGGGCCGCAGCTTCACCGGGCGGGTGGTGCGCGACGCCGGCGCCCTGGACCCCAACACCCGCACCCTGCTCACCGAAGTGCAGGTGCCCAACGAGCGCGGCGAGCTCCGGCCCGGCAGCTACGCCCAGGTGCGGTTCCACTTGCCCCGCACGGCCCAAGCCGTAATGATTCCGGCCAACGCCCTGGTGCCGGGCGGTACCGATGCCCGCGTGGCCACCGTGCAGGACGGCAAAATTCACTACCAGCCCATTACCACGGGCCGCGACTTCGGCAGCCAGCTCGAAGTATCGCAGGGCTTGAAAGGTGGCGAGCTGCTCGTCCTGAACCCGGCCGAGACCTTGACGGAAGGCGCGGCCGTGAAAACCAAAGCCTTCACCCCGCCGGTCAAGCCCGCGGGCCCGCCACCGGCCAAACCCCGCCCCAACGACCCCGACGCCCCGCGCGTCTCGTCGCCCATAAAGCAGTAGAGCTGCTCACAATTATTCAGCCGTTCTACTCAGCTGGCGTCCGCGCAATCGAAGCATCTCGCGCAACAGTAAATAAATTGCTTGCGCGGTGGAGGTGTTTCGACTGTGCGGACGCCAGCTGAGCAGGACGGGCTACGTTGAAAACACTTGCCATGACCCTGCGCTTTTCCTACGTTCTCTTCGGCTTGCTGCTTGGCGCCTGCGCCACGGCCCCGCGCTACCAGGCGCCCACGGTGAGCACCCCGGCCGCCTGGCAGCAAGCCCTGCCGGCCGACACCGCCGGCTCCCGCATTCCCACGGCGGCCCAAACGCGCGCCAACGCGCCGGTAGCAGCTTTCGGCGGGCCCACCCCGCAGCCGCAGGCCACGTCCGACTCCTCGGGCACGGCTGCCCAAGCGCTGCCTCAGGTTCCAGCTCAGCCCGAAAGCGCCTGGTGGACAGTATTTAACGACCCCGTTCTCACCCGGCTGGAAGAGCAGGCCCTCGCGCAGAACTTCGACGCCCGCGCCGCCTTGGCCCGCGTCGACCAGGCCCGGGCCCGCTTGCAGGTGGCCAATTCCTACCGCAGCCCCGAAGTCACGCTCAACCCGTCGGCCTACCGCACGCAGCTGTCGGCCCTGCGGCCCGTGCCCTTCGACGTGCCCGCCAACCCGGTGGTGCAAACCCAGTACTACGTGCCCCTCAACGTGAGCTACGAGGTGGACGTGTGGGGCCGCATTCGGCGCAGCGTCCAGGCAGCCCGCGCCGATGCCGCCGCGGCCGAAGCCGACGTGCAGGCCGTGCGCCTCTCGCTGACCGCCGACGCCGCCACCTACTACTTCGACCTGCGCGGCCTCGACGCCGAACTGGCCGTGCTCGACAGTGCCCGCCTGGCCCGCGTGCAGAACGTGCAGCTCACCCAGGCCCGCTACCAAGCCGGCGTCGACAACGAAATTGGTTACCGCCGCGCGCAAACCGAGCTAGCCAACGTGGAAGCCAGCCTGCTGGAGCTGAGCCGCCAGCGGGCCGGCGTGGTGGCGGCGCTGGCCACCGTGGTGGGCCAGCCCGCCAGCAGCTTCGCGCTGCCCGCCAACCCCGGAACCGAGCTGGCGCCCCCGCCCACCGTGCCCCTGGCGCTGCCCGCGGCGCTGCTGGCCCGCCGCCCCGACTTGCGCCGCGCCGAGCGCGAGCTGGCCGCTGCCAACGCCCGCGCCGACGCGGCCCGCCTGGCCCGCCGCCCCACCGTGCAGCTCAACGGCTTCATTGGCCCGCAAAGCGCCACGCTGGCCAAGCTGCCGCAAGTGGCTGATGGCTTCACCTACTACCTCGGAGGCGGCTTGGCCATTCCCATTTTCAACGGCGGCCGGCTGCGCGGCAACGAGCAACTGGCCCAGGCGCAGTACCGCGAGCTGGAAGCGCAATACCGCGGCGCCGCGCTCACCGCTTTCCAGGACGTGGAAACCGCGCTGGCCAACTTGCGCCTGAGCGCCTCGCAGCTCGCGGCCCAGCAGCGGGCGCTGCGGGCGGCGCGGCAAGCGGGCCGGCTCACCGAAGTGCGCTACCGCAGCGGCCTCACCAACTACTTTGAAGTGGTGGACGCCGACCGCCAAACCCTGGACGCGGCCCGCGTGCTGGCCCAAACCCAGGCTGCGCAACTGCGCTACAACGTGCTGCTGGTGCGCGCCCTGGGGGGCAGTTGGCAGTAGGTTGTCGAAGCACTCGATTAACTTCTGACGGGTTACGCTTTGCTCCGCTGGCAATGCAAAAATCCCTCTGCGAATGCCGCAGAGGGATTTTTGCATTATAAGAAACCCGTAACTAGCGAGTTATTTCCTAACCCTGAAATCCATGTTACGTTTATGTTAAGACATCGTAGGAGGAATTTCAGCCATTGGCTTACCCAACCTAGTTCTACTGTATGCGCTCTGTTTTGCTACCGCGCCTGGCGGCGTTGCTGCTTTTTGTGTCGGGGTTGAACCCTGGCTTTGCCCAAGTTTTGCCGGGGGCCATTCCCGCGCCGGTCGATACCACGCACAAGTTTGAAAACCCCGCGGGGGTGTCGGCTCCGGAAAAAGCGAAGTGGTACAAGAGCAAGCTCTTTCGGGCCACCATCGTGCCGGCGGTGCTAATCGGCTACGGGTTCTACACCTCCAATGGCGGCGGGTTTTACACCAACACCGAGGCCAACCGCGACATCCATAAGCTGTTTCCGACGTACCGCACCAGGCTCGACGACATCCTGATTGTGGCGCCTTACCTGGAGCTAGGCGCCGTGGCGCTGGCGGGCGTGGAGTCGCGCGACGACCGCATCAACACCCTGCTTATCATTGCCAAGGGCGAAGCCATCATGCTGGCCAGCACCTTCGCCGTGAAATACCTGAGCCGCAAAGAGCGGCCCGACGGCTCCGACAACCTTTCGTTTCCGTCGGGGCACACGGCGCAGGCCTTCTTAGCCGCCAGCATCGTACACACCGAATTTCGGCACAAAAGCCAGTGGTACGGCATCGGGGCCTACACCGTCGCCACCAGCGTGGCCGCCCTGCGCATGATTAACACCAAGCACTGGCAGAGCGACGTGGTGGCCGGCGCGGGCTTCGGCATCCTCTCCGCCCACCTGGCGTACCTGAGCCACCGCAACCGCTGGGGCCGCAAGCCCATCGGCCGCGACATCGGCTTTTCGCCGGCTTACTTCGGCAACAACACGCCGGGGCTGAGCCTGACGTGGCGCCCAAAATAGCTGGCAGCAGTTGGGTGGACAAACGAGCCCAAGGTGCTAATACGAGAAGCAAGCAAAGACAAGGATGGCCCTTTTCAGCAGGAGCCTTTCCAAATTTTCATGGCTGCTGATGAGTTTCTTGCCAATAATGCAACGTTGTTGGCATCGCCTTGTCTTTTCGATTAAGATTTGTTCCCATCTTTACGAATCTGCTTCTTGTATTTCCGAACTCGTATCCAGCTTTGAAACGACGCAATTTTGTGGGACTTTCCGGCCTTGCGGCCGGCGCCCTTTTCCTGCCCAGCTTTCCCAGCTTGGGCGGCTCTCCCATTGACCCTTCCCGCCTGTTAGAAGGAGTTGACCCCGCGCTGAAAAAGCGCCTGGCCGATGCCGGCCTCAACGCCGCCAAAGCGGCGGGCGCCTCTTACGCCGACGTGCGCATTGGCCGCTACCTCAACCAAAGCATTGCCACCCGCGAAAAGCAGGTGCAAAACATTGCCAGCGGCGAAAGCTTTGGCGCCGGCGTGCGGGTGTTGGCCAACGGCACCTGGGGCTTTGCCGCCACCAACACCGTCACCGAAGCCGGCTTGGCCAAAGCAGCCCAATTGGCCGTTGCCATTGCCAAAGCCAACGCCAAAGTGCAAAAGGACAAGGTGGTGCTGGCCCCGCAGAAAGGCTTCGGGGAAGTGACCTGGAAAACGCCCATTCAGCAAAACGCCTTTGAGGTCCCAGTGGCCCAGAAAGCCGAGCTGCTGCTGGCAGCCAACGCCAAGGCACTTGACAACGGTGCTTCTTTCGTGAACTCCTCGCTGTTTCAAATCAACGAGCAGAAGTATTTCGCCAGCACCGACGGCTCCTACATCGACCAGGACGTGCACCGCATCTGGCCCACGTTCAGCGTGACGGCCATCGACCGGGCCACCGGCAAATTCCGCACCCGCGACGCTCTCAGCGCGCCCATGGGCCTGGGCTACGAATACCTCACCCCGAAAGCGGCCGACAAGATTCCGGGCGCTGCGGGCACGGGCCTCATCGGCTACCGCAATAGCTACGACATCCTCGAAGATGCCGCGCTGGCGGCCAAGCAGGTAAAGCAGAAGCTAACCGCCAAGTCCGTCACCGCTGGCAAGTACGACCTGGTGCTCGACCCCAATCATTTGGGTTTGACCATCCATGAATCGGTGGGCCACCCCACTGAGCTTGACCGCGTGCTGGGCTACGAAGCCAACTACGCCGGCACCAGCTTTGCCACCCTGGAGTGGCGCGCCAAAAAAATTCCATTTGGCTCGAAGCTGGTCAACATCGTGGCCGACAAGCTGCAGCCGGGCTCGCTCGGCGCCGTGGGCTATGACGACGAAGGCGTGAAAACCAAACGCTGGGATTTGATTAAGGAAGGCATGCTCGTGGATTATCAGAAAATCCGCGACCAGGCCCACATCGTCAACCAAAACGAATCGGACGGCTGCTGCTACGCCGACTCCTGGGACTCGGTGCAATTCCAGCGCATGCCCAACGTGAGCCTGCAGCCCGGCAAAGCCAAGCTGAGCGTGGACGAGCTGGTGAAGAACGTGGACAA
>DASVTG010000002.1:0-6600 GCA_036387695.1 Hymenobacter sp.
CGACCTGTCCGACATCCACGGCGGCGGTTTGGACCTGATGTTCCCGCACCACGAGTGCGAAATCGCGCAGTGCCAGGCCAGCCACACCCACACCGACGAGTCGCGGGTGTGGATGCACAACAACATGATTACCGTGAACGGCACGAAGATGAGCAAGAGCCTCGGCAACTTCGTGCTGCTCGGCGACCTGTTCACCGGGCCCACCGGCCCGCTGGCCCAAGGCTATTCGCCCATGGTGGTGCGCTTTTTCCTGCTGCAAGCCCACTACCGCTCGCCCGTGGACGTGAGCGACGACGCGCTGCAAGCCGCCCGCAAAGGCTACCGCAAGCTGATGAACGGCCTGCGCCTGCTCGACAAGCTGGCGCCCACCGGCGAGGGCGACGCCCCCAACGACGCCGACTTGCGCAAGCTCACGGCCGACGTGTTTACTGGCCTCAACGACGACCTGAACACGGCCCGCAGCATCGCCAGCCTGTTCAACCTGCTGCGCAAATTCAACACCCTCGCCACCACGCCCGCCGCGTTGGCCGACGTATCAAGTGCAGCGCTCACCGAGGCCGTGGCCACCTACCGCACCGTGGTGAGCGACATCCTCGGCCTGCAGGACGAGCCCCGCGCCAACGCCGAGCAGCTGCTCAACCTAACGCTCAGCTTCTATTCCGAAGCCAAAGCCGACAAGGCCTACGACAAGGTGGACCTTATTCGCGCCGCGCTCCGTGACCAGGGCATCGTCATTAAAGACACCAAGGCCGGCGTGGAGTGGGCCTACAGCGAAGAATAAAGCATTTTGTCATGCTGACGAAGGAAGCATCTTATCACGGCTGCTTTCGTTGGCACCATCAACTTCTTGTGGCGCGGGCGTGATAAGGTCCTTCGCTGCGCTCAGGATGACATTTTTTAATGCACAAGTTTCGCCTTCCCCTCGCCGCGCTGGCTGGCCTGCTCGCCCTCACGGGCTGCCCCGACAAAAAAGCCACGGAAACCGCCGAAACCACGGCCGCACCGGCGGAAGCCCCGCTGCCCAAGGCGCCGGTGTTCAACCCGGACTCGGCCTATGCTTTCACGGCCAAGCAGGTGGCGTTTGGGCCGCGCGTGCCCAACTCCAAGGCGCACATTGCCACGGGCAACTGGTTGGTGAGCAAGTTCAAGAGCTACGGCTTGAAGGTGATGGAGCAGCCCTTCGAGGCCATGACCTTCGACGGCACCTACATCAAGGCCCGCAACATCATTGCCCAGTACCAGCCGCAGGCCGCGCGCCGGGTGGCCATCTTCGGCCATTGGGATACCCGCCCCTTTGCTGACGCCGACAAGACCAAAAAGAATGCCCCCATGGACGGCGCCTCCGATGGCGCGAGCGCCGTGGCCGTGGCCCTGGAAATGGCCCGCGTGCTCAGCCAGCAGCCCGACAGCCTGGCGCCCAACGTCGGCGTCGATTTCATTCTGTTCGACGCCGAAGACTGGGGCCACGACGACGGCACCCAGGCCGACGTGAAAAACATGCTGGAAGGCAGCGGCACCGACTCGTGGTGCCTCGGCTCGCAGTACTGGGCCAAAAACCTGCTGCCCAAGAACTACAAGGCCGAATACGGCGTGCTGCTCGACATGGTGGGGGCCAAAGGGGCCACCTTCACCCGCGAAGAAACCTCGCGCGCTAAGGCCAGCTTTGCGCTCGATAAAATCTGGAACGTGGCCTCCCGCCTCGGCTACTCGGATTTCTTTCGCTACGAGGACACGGGCGGCATCACCGACGACCACGTGTACACCAACCAAGCCGGCGTCCCCACCATCGACATTTACCACCACAACAGCAGCGGCGACTACTTTCCGGCGTACCACCACGCCACCCAGGACAACATGAGCATCATCGACCGCAAGAGCCTCAAGGCCACCGGCCAAACGGTGCTGCAGGCGTTGTACGTGGACTAGGCAGGCCGTTGCAACTCCACTGCTACCACAAAAAGGGGCGGGCCGCATGGCCCCGCCCCTTTTTGTGCGACATTGCGCCGTTGGCTTACTCCACGGTGAGGCGCAGGGTTTTATTGCCGGTGCGCACCACGTACACGCCCGCCGGCAGGCCTGCCGGCAGCGTCAGGGCGGCCGTGCCGGCGGCGTCGGCCGGGGCCGACGTCACGAGGCGACCCAGGGCGTCGAACACCGTCACGCGAGTGCCGGACCTAGCGCCGACGAGGGTGGCCGCGCCGCCGTGGGCCGGGTTGGGGAACAAGGCCAGACCCACGGCCGCGCCCGTGGGGGCCACGGTGCGCACTGGCGAATAGCTGGCTGTTCCGTCTTGGTCTACTTGGCGCAGGCGGTAGTAGAGCAGGACCGCGCCGGTGGGCAGCGTGGCGTCGAGCAGCTCGTAGGCGCGCGAAGCACTGCTGTGGCCGGCGGCAGCCACCGCGCCAATGCGGGCAAAGGCCGTGCCGTCGACGCCGCGCTCTACCTCAAACGTGGCGCTGTTCTTTTCCGAGGCCGTGGCCCAGGCCAGGCGCACCGCAGCGTTGCCTTGGGCCGTTGCGGTGAAGGCAGCCAATTCTACCGGCAATGGGGGGGCGTTGACGGTCACGGCCAAGCGGGTGAGGCTTTCGCAACCGCTCACGGTCTGGCTGGCGTAGTAGGTGCTGCCGTCGACGAGGGGCGTGGAGGTGGGCAGGGGCGTGCCACCGCCGGGGGCGCCGTACCATTGCACGGCCGTGCCGGTGGCGGCCAGGTCGGCCACGGTGGCGCCGGTGCCAACGCTTTGATTGGCCGCGCCGGTGGGGGCAGGCGGGGCGCCCACGCCGATGACCACCTTGTTTTCAGCTGGCAGCCCCACCACAAGCGTGGCAGTAGCGGGATTGTAGGCATGGGAAAATCCCCCCTGGAAGCTGGTGCTGCCCACGACGCTGTTGCAGCCCGTTATAGAGCCGGTTGTGGCCCCGGTCCCGATACCTAAAGTGACCGCGCCGGCATCGGTGAGGGGCCCGTTGTCCCAGGAAAAGCTGTGCACTACGTAGTTGCTGTTGGCAAAGGCTGTGACGCCGGGATTTACGCCCACTTGGTCGCCGGCCGATGTGCCCACCAGGGAATTGGCGGCGCTTACCGCCCCTGCTATCCCCGTTGTGCCATTGCCCCAGGTCACGGCCCCCACATTGGCCACCGCCCCATTGTCCCAAAAACGGGTTCCCACCACGTAGTTGCCGTTGGCAAGAGCCGTGAAACTGCCGGCGCTGCTGCCTACGTTGTCGTTGGCCGTGGTGCCCACCAAGGAATTGGCAGCATTCACGGGGCCGCTCACGCCGGCCGTGCCGTTGCCCCAGGTGGCAGCCCCGGCGTCGGTTGTGGCCCCATTGTCCCAGAAAGGGCTCCTCACCACATAATTGCCGTTGGTCAGGGCCACCGCGTCGATGCCCACCCGGTCGTTGGCTTTGGTGCCGACCAAGGAGTTGGCCGCGCTCACCGCTCCTGCTGTTCCCGCTGTGCCATTGCCCCATGTTGCGGCCCCGGCGTTAGTGATAGCCCCATTGTCCCAGTCGGAACTACTAACCAAATAGTTGCCGTTGGTCAGGGCCACGACCAAGTTGCCCACCGCGTCGTAGCTAGTAGTGCCGACCAAGGAATTGGCAACGCTCAGGGTGCCTACCAGTCCGGTGCTGCCGTTTCCCCAGGTCGCGGCGCCCGCGTCGATAGCAGTTCCATTGTCCCATTCAAGGCTCTTCACCACATAATTGCCGTTGGAAAGGGCCTGGGCATCCATGCCCACCCGGTCGTTGGCCTTGGTGCCGACCAGAGAATTGGCCGCGCTCACCGCCCCCACCACCCCGGCAGCGCCATTGCCCCAGGTTGCGGCCCCGGCGTTGATAATAGTGCCATTATCCCAGTCGGGATTGCTGACCACGTAGTTGCCATTGGTCAGGGCCGTAATGGCGTTGCCTAAAGCATCGTCGGCCTTGATGCCGACCAGGGAATTGGTAGCGTTAATAGGCCCGCTCACGCCGGTGGTGCCGCTGCCCCAAGTCACGGCCCCGGCGTCGGCCACGGCCCCGTTGTCCCAGTTCGGGCTGCCCACTACATAATTGCCGTTGGTCAGGGCCGTGATGCGAGGTATGCTGAAGCTGCGGCCTACTTGGTCGTCGTCCGTGGTGCCCACCAGGGAGTTGGCGGCGCTTACCGCCCCCGCTATCCCCGTTGTGCCATTGCCCCAGGTCACGGCTCCCGCGTTAAATACGAGGCCATTGTCCCAGTTAGCGCTGTGCACTAAGTAGTTGCTATTGGCTAATACAATGATGCTGCCCACCCGGTCATTGGATGCGCTGCCCACTAAGGAGTTGGCGGCGCTCACGGGTCCCACCCGTCCGGTGGTGCCGCTGGCCCAGGTCACAGCCCCCGCGTTGGCCGCGGCGCCATTCCTCCAGTCAGTGCTGCTCACCACGTAGTTGCCGTTGGGCAGGGCAATGACATTGCTGCCCACATGGTCGCCGGCCGAAGTGCCGACTAAGGAGTTGGCGGCGTTGATGGTCCCGCTCACGCCGGTGGCGCCGTTGCCCCAGGTCACGGCCCCGGCGCCGGTAGCGGCGCCGTTGTTCCAAGAGGGACTGCTCACCACGTAATTGCCGTTGGGCAGGGGCGTAACGCTGTCGCTTGAGCCTACTTGGGTGCCGAAAGTGGCGCTTACCAGCGAGTTGGCCGCGCTTACGACCCCGCTAACGCCGGTGGTGCCGCTGCCCCAGGTTACGGCTCCATTTCGGTACAAGGGGCTACACACCACAAAGTTGCCGTTGGCCAGGACCACCACCCCGCTGTAGCCTACCCGGTCGCCGTTCGCGCTGCCCGTGAGGGTACTGATGAGGGCATTGGTGTTCCCGTTGTAGAGGTACACGGCGCCCACGTCCAGGGTCGTGCCGTTATCAAAGCCTGGGTCGGTCACCACGTAGTTGCCGTTCGGCAGCACCGTTACGCTGCTGCCAAATTGCCCCGAGCCCGCGGGGCCGCTGATGGTGGTGGACTGGGCCCGCAGCGACCCAAGGGGCATTGCACTCAGCAGCAAGGCCAACATCAGGACCCGCACATCGGGCAAGAAACAACGCCAGCCCGGGCACATTGGGAACGGTGTAGAGATTTTTTTCATGTCTCACAATGTTTTGGCTGAAAAAAACACACGGCCCTAAACCAATTGATTAGCAGTAGTCTGAGGCTAGTAGTGTGGCATAACCAAAGGTAAGAAAGTCGGGTAGGATTATACAATACCTTGTTTTAGGTATATTCTGACTTTTCCGATTCGACCCCGTTAAAACGCCCGAAGCCATTGCTCCAACCGGCGCAATGGCTTCGACAACGTCGGGGACCCTTCCTTCGCCGGCCCACATCCTGGCGGAAAAAGATTGCAAGGGTGGTGCACGGCCTTGCTATAGGCCATCCATCACCTTGTTTTACTAAAGAAGTTGAAAGCCAAAATTTTATATTGCATTGCTCTGCTCGGCACCCCTGTGAAGAGTGAAGACATGTAGGGTGAGCCGAACTCCTTCCAGGCTGTCAGCCTTCTTCCGGCATCGTCCTCCGATGGCACGGGGCTGTGCCCCATGCCGGCTACTCGGCGGGCCTCCGGCCTGCCCTCTTTGCCCGATGCACAACCGCGTCGTTCTGACCTTGCGGGCCGCAGGTTCGCCCATAACCGGCACGGGGCTGTGCCTCGCGCTATCCAGTTACGCCGTCAGCCGCCCGCCCGCCTCGTCCACCGTCAGCGTTATGGTTTGGCCTACCACCAGCGCCAGGTTATCGGCCTCGTGGCCGATGGGAAAGCCGTAGCCCACCGGAAAGGCATGCATGCGGGCAAACCGGTCGATGATTTCGTAGGCCGCGCTGCCGAAGGGCACGGCGTTGTCGCGCATCTGCGAGAAGTGGCCCACCACCAGCCCGGCCAGGCCGGCTAGCTGCCCGCTGCGGTGCAGGTGCAGCAGCATCCGGTCGATGTGGTAGAGGTATTCGTCGAGGTCTTCAAGAAACAGAATGCGGCCCGCGAAGCCGACTTGCGAGGCCGCGCCCGTGATGGTTTGCAGCAAGCTCAGGTTGCCGCCCACCAGCTCGCCGGTGGCCGTGCCGGGGCGATTGAGCGGGTGCGCAGGCACGGCAATGGGCTGAAACGCTTCGCCAAACAAGGCCCGCCGCAAGGTTTCCAGGGCCAGCTCGCCGCCGGCTTGGTGAAACAGCACCGGCATGACGCCGTGGATGCTGGCGTGGCCCAGGGCCAGCAGGTGCGAGTTGAGCACCGTGACGTCGGAGAAGCCGGCCACCCACTTGGGTTGCCGGGCAAAAGCGGTAAAATTCAGCTCGTCCACGATGCGGGCGGTGCCGTAGCCGCCCCGGGCGCACAGGATGGCCCGGATGCTGGGGTCGTCGAGCTGACGTTGAAAATCGCGGCGGCGCAGGTTGTCGTCGCCCGCGAACTGGTGGTGGTCGCCGGCAATGCTTTCGCCCAGCACCACGTCGAGGCCCCAGTCCTGCAAGGTTTGAATGGCCGGGGCCAACTCGGTGACGCTGATTTTGCGGGCCGGGCTGACGATGGCCACGCGCTGGCCGGGCTGCAAAGCGGGAGGAAACAGGACGGGCATACTGGCGGAGGTG
>DASVTG010000003.1:0-9246 GCA_036387695.1 Hymenobacter sp.
CAGGCCCCAGAAAAGCCGGGCGGGGTTCTGCGTCCAATTGTAGCGAGCCAGCACGCGGGCTGCTGCCGAATGGGCGAAGGTTTCCAGCGGCAGGTTCATCGACATTCCTTTTTCCAGGGGCATGGCTGCAACGCCGCGGGCAAAGGCCGCGCGCACTGTTGGGATGGCCGCGGTACTGGGCACCAGCACCAGCGCCTCCGAGGAACCAAAGGGAACGTCGACCTGCATCTCCATGGCGGTTGGGTCGTAGGGCACCCACACGTCGGCGTGGGCGTGAAAGCGCACGGCGGGTACGTCTTGCACCACGCCCAGCACCTGCAGGTTCTTTTGGTCGATGACGAGGGTGCGGCCCACCACGCCGCGCGCCGTGCCAAAATAAGCCCGGGCCGTGCTCGCGCTGATGACCGCCGGCCGCCCTTTGCCGCCCTGTTCCTGGGTGTAAGGCCCGCCTTCGAGAAAGCGAAAGTTCAGCACCTGCCAGTAGGCCGCATCCGTGGCTTTCAGGCTTAGGGCCAGTTTGCGGCCCTGCACGTACGCCACCACGGCCTGCGGTCCGGTGGTGGCCACGGCCACGGTGGCCAAGCCGCGCACTGAGGATAGCACGTTGTTTAGCAACCAGGCGCTGGGGTACGTGTGCATGGGCCCGCCGCCCATGTCCAGGTCCATCAGGCTGGTGCTGAGCAGGCGGTCGGGGTGGCTTTCGGGCGGGTGCGGGCCGACCGCGGCGTCGTACAGCGCCACGGCTACGAGCAGGCTCATGAGCGTGGCCCCGATGCCGACCAGGCTAAGCGCCGTGAAGAACTTGCGGCGAAGCAAGACCTTCCAGGCCATTTTCAGGTGATGAAGCAGCATGGTTGAGGTGCTTTGAGTTGTTATTCTTCCCGCAGGGCCGCCGCCGGGTGAATGGCCGCCGCCAGCCGGCTCGGATACAGCGCGCAAACGGTGGTGAGGCCGTAAATCAGCCCGCTGGCCACCAGCATGGCCGTGGCGTACACCCCGGCCCCGACGTCGAAGGCGTTGAGCAGCGGGAACTGCGCCGCCACCAGCAGCCCCAGCACCAGGCCAAACGTGGTCACGACCAGGATTTCGCTCACTATCTGCCCGCTGATGTTGCCCGCGCTGGCCCCGATGGCGCGGCGCAGCCCAATCTCGCCCCGGCGCTGCTGAATGGTTTGCCAGAGCACGCCAAACAAGCCCAGCGCCACGTTGATGACCAAAAACACGCACACCAGCACCAGTGCCCCAATGGGCACCAGCGTGCGCTTGAGCTGGGCGGCGCGCTGCTCCGTAAGCGCCGTGATGCCCACGTTCCAGCCCTTGGCAATGGCCAGGATTTCGGTGTTCATCTGCCGTTCCAGCTGGGCACCGGCGCCCGGCCGCACCCGCAGCAGCATTGCCGAAGCCTCGCCCCAGGCGGTGTCCTGCGGGCTGACGCGCAGGAGAATAGCGGGCCGCGACGCGGCCAGGTCGCCATCGGAACGGAATCGCTCTATCAAGCCCACCACGCGGTATTCTTCGCCACCCCGGCCCACAACCTGCCCCAGGGCCGACTGCTGCGGAAACAGTTGCTCGGCAATCTCACGGGTAAGCACGGCCGGCGGAATGGACGCGGCATCGTCGCGCTTATCAAACCAGCGGCCTGCCGTCAGTGGCAGCTGAAACACCTCGCGCAGGTCGTCTTCCACGAAAAAGCCGCTGGCATTGACGGCCCCCTTGCCTTCCTTGCCCACTCCCACATCGGTGCCATTGGTGCTGCCCGAAAACGGCGTGTTGCTCGACGTGCGGCCCACGGCCACCACCTCCGGCATGGCTCGCAGGCGCGCCATCACCTGGCGCACCGTGGCCAGGCGGCCGGCCTGGGGCAGGGCGCCGGGGTCGAGGTGCACGCGCCACACCTGCTCGTAGGCGAAGCCCAGCGGCGTGCGGTAGTTGCGCTGGTTATACACCAGCAGGCTGCCAACCACAAACAAGACCACAAAGGCCAGAAATATTTCGGTAATGAGCAGCAGGTTGGCCCGGCGGCGGTTCCAAATCAGCGTAAATAAGTGCCGTATCATGCGGGGTTGCTTTCGCCTTTAAGGGCCTTGACGGCCTGGAGTTTCGACATTTTGTAGGCCGGGTACACGCCCGAGAGGATTCCGAAAAACAGGATGGCCGCCACGGCGCTCACGAACACGCGGCCGTTGAGCCCGAACTGCGTGTACGCCACCAGTCCGCTTTCATTAATCAGGTGCAGCGCGCCCGCCGCCAGCCCCAGCCCTAGCACTCCGCCAAGCAGCGTGAGAAAAATATTCTCCACCAAAAACTGCCGGACGAGCGCCCCGCCCGTGGCCCCAAACGCCTTGCGCACCCCAATTTCGGCGCTGCGCTCGCGGATGCGGCTCACGTTGATGTTCACCAGATTCAGGGCCGGCAGCAGCATAAACAGCAGCAGCAGCCCCGCGCCCAGCCGCCAGAACCGGCCCACGCCGTCTTCGGGCCCGTACTCTTCCAGCTCCTCGCGCACGGTGGTGGCCAGCAGCGAGCCGGCGTAGAGGCGCACTTCGATGCACCACTTGTATGCGTCGGTGGGCAGAGGGGCGCGGGCCACGGCCTGGCCAAATTCCCGCTGAATGGCCGGAATGTCCTCGGCGCGGCGGGCCAGCAGAATGGCCATGCACGAGCCCATGTAGTTGGTGCCGTGAATGTCTTCGGAGCTGGTTGTGATGGGCATCCACACCTCGGCGTAGGTGTAGGTGCGGGCGGCGGACACGTCGCGCACCACGCCCACCACGCGGTAGCTAAAGTTGTCGTCGGTGACGAGCGAACGGCCCACCACCCCGCTCGCCGCCCCGAAGTAGCGGCGGGCGGTGCTTTGGTTCACCACCACCACGCGGGCCGCAGCCTGCACCTCGGCCGGCGTGTAGGGCCGGCCCTCCACAAACTCAAAATCGAGCAGCTGCCAGAACTCGGCGTCGGTGTATTTCTGGTCCAGCTTCAGTTTGGTGTTGCCCACGTAGGTCACCACCGAGCCGTGGCCCGTGCTGATGGACACCTTTTCCGGGCTGCGCAGCGGCCGGATGTAGCGCTCCAGAAACGCATAGCTGGGGCTGGATACGTTTGCCCCACCGGGCGACCAGATAGACAACGGGCTGGTAAACAGCAGCCGGTCCACTCGCTTCTCCGGCATCTGCGGCCCCACGGTGAAGTCGTAGAACGCGTACACCACCATCAGTATCATCAGGGTGAAGCTGATGCCGAACAGGGAAATAAAGGTGAAGAACTTGCGCCGTAGCAAGACCTTCCAGGCAATTTTGAGGTAGCTTACAAGCATATTCAGTGAACAGTAATCAGTGAGCAGTGAACGGTTATCAGACAGCCAGCGCGATTCAATTGCTCACTGTTCATTGATAACTGTTCACTGATTATCCTACCTGGCTGCCGTCGAAAAACCGCACCACCCGGCCGGTTTTCATGGCCTGGTGCTCGTCGTGGGTCACCATCACAATGGTCACGCCTTCGCTGCGGTTCAGGCCGAGGAGCAGGTCCATAATCTCCTCCCCCATCACGGAGTCGAGGTTGCCGGTGGGTTCGTCGGCCAGAATGATTTCGGGGCCGCCCACCAGCGCGCGGGCAATGGCCACCCGCTGCCGCTGCCCGCCCGAGAGCTGGCCGGGAAAGTGGCCGGTGCGGGCGCTCAGGCCCACTTTGTCCAGTGCCGCCAGGGCGCGCTGGCGGCGCTCCTTGCCGCTCAGGTTGGGCCGGTACAGCAGGGGCAGCTCCACGTTGTCGAGCACCGAAAGGTCGTTTATCAGGTGGTAGCTCTGGAAAACGAAGCCGATTTTGAGGTTGCGCAGCCCGGCCAGCTCTTTGCTGGAGTACGACTCCACCGGCCGGCCGTCCACGGCAATGGTGCCGCTGGTGGGCTCGTCGAGCAGGCCCATCAGGCTGAGCAGCGTGGACTTGCCGCAGCCCGACGGCCCCATGATGGACACGAACTCGCCGCGGTTGATGGTCAGGTTCACCCGGTTCAGGGCCACCGTTTCGATGGTCGCGGTCTGGTACACCTTCTCGATGTTGGTGAGCTGAAGCACCGGCGTGGCAGCGGCCAGCGGGGCGTTTAGCGGGGGCTGGTTGCGCGCGTCGGCGGAAGAAGCAAGCATATTTTCCATGAGAAAAGGATGAGGAAGCAGCAGGTGAAAAGTGCAGAAAAGGTGAGAAAAGCGCGAAACGGAATCAGCGGGCGGCAACGATGGGCGCCTGTTTTTCGAAATCGTAGAGGGTGAGGGCCCGCAGCCGGTAGTGCGCCACCCAGCAGGCCCGCAGCGCGAAGATGTAGGCGCGCTTGGCGCCGTCCTTGGCCAGGGAGGCCAGGCTCAAATCGGTGAGGCTGATGCGGCCCAGCAGGTAGGTGGCGCGGGCAATGTCGTAGCGGCGCTGGGCCAGCGAGTCGGCGCGGCCGGCCAGGCGCAGCTGCTCGCCGAAGGCCGCCTGCTGCCCGGCTTGAACGAGTACCACCTGCTCGAAGCTCCGCTCCTCCTGGGCCACGGTGCGCTGCACCTGGGCGCGGGTCAGCTCGGCGGTTTTCACAACGGCCTTCTGGCGGCCCCAGTCCACGAGCGGCATGGCGAAGGCCAGGCCCACCTGCTGCTGGTTTTGCAGGTTCGCGTACGTGTCGCCAAACGAGGCGGCCTGGTTGACGTAGCCCAGGTTGGCCGTGAGCGTGGCCCGAAAGCCGGTGGTGCCCCGGGCCTGGGCCACGTCGCGCTCGGCCTGCAGCAGCCGGCGGCGGAAGCTGAGCGTGGTGCTGCGGTTTTTGCGGGCTTCCTCCAGGGCCTGCGCGGGCCGCACGGCCAGCTGGGGGGCCCGGCCCGGCACCACCAGCGCCGGCGCGGTGGCCAGGCCAGTGTAGGCCTGCAAGTCCACGGTGGTGTTCTGGGCGCTGAGCTGGGCCTGGGTTTGGGCCTGCTGGGCGTCGAGCAGGTTCAGCTCCAGCTGCAGCAAGTCGCTCTGCGAAAGCCGGCCCAGCCGGTACCGCTCCTGGCCAATGCGCAGCAGCTCGGCGGTGGCCTCGGCGTTTTGGCGGGCCACTTCGGCGTTTACTTGTTGCAGCAGCACCTCGAAATACAGCTCCGTGACGCGCTGGGCAATGGTTTCGCGCTCCTCCACGTACTGGCGCTGGCTTTCCTGGTAGCGCAGCGGCTCGATGCGACGGGCCCAGCGCAACCCGTTGAACTGCCCCAGCGGCTGCGTCAGGCCCACCGTCAACGGCTGGTTGTTGTAGCGCCGGAGCTGGCCGTTGAAGTCGTCGAACCGCTGCACCACCGAGCCCACAAACACCTGCCCGCCCGTCAGGCCAATGTTCTGGCTCAGGGTCAGGCCCAAATCAGAGTTGTTGATGCGCACCGACTGAAAGCTGGTGGTGCCGTCGGGCTGCACCACCGGCGCAATGGCCCGGCTGAAGTTGGGCAGCGTGCCCTCCAGGCCCAGCTGCGGGCGGTAGTTGGCCTGGTAGCCGCGCCAGGCCCAGTAGCTGGTTTCGCGGGTGGTGAAGGCCTGCTGCCCCACCGCCGAATGGTTGAGCGCCTGCGCAATCACCTCGTCCAGCGTCAGGCCCGGGGCGGGCGCCTGGCCCGCGGCCGGCAGCCCAAACAGCCCCAGCAGCACAACAAATAGTAGCGTCTTCATCGTCGTTCGGCCTTAGTCTTTAAGAAGCAATTCCGCAGTTTCCAGGTGCTCCTTCATGTCCGACGCCACAATTTCCTCGCCGGGCCGCAGCCCGCTCAGCACCTGCACCACGTCGAAGTTGCTGTCGCCGAAGCGCACGGTGCGACGCACGGCCCGCCCGTCTTTCACCACGAACACCGGCTGCTCCTTGCCGCCCTGGTAGAAGGGGCCGTTTTTCACGCGCACCACGCCCCGGTGGGCGCGGGTCACCACAAACACGTCGGCCCGCAGGTTGGGCCGCAGCGCCGGGTGGCGCGGGTTGTCGAGCTGGGCGTAAAAAGTCATCACGCCCTTTTCCACGGCCGGGCTGATGTTGGTCACGGTGCCGCGCAGGTCGGTTTCATTGATGCGCACCACCACCGGGTCGCCCTGGTGCAAGGCGTCGGCGTAGGTGTCTGATATCGTGGCCCGCACCCGGAAGCTGCTCAGGTCGGCCACGCGGGCCAGGGGGTCGCCGGCCTGCACGGTGGTGCCAATGTTCTCGTTCACCCAAGTGAGCACGCCGGGCTGCTGGCTGCTAATGTCGGCCTGCCGCAGCTTGGTGGCCAGTTCCGAAATGCTGCGCTGCTGCATCGACACGGTGTAGCCGAGCTCGCGCACGTCGGCGGAGTTGGAGCGCTGCTGGGTCTGAATCTGGCGGGCCAGCCGCTGGGCCTCAAGTTGCGCCACGGTCAGGTTGAGCTCGGCTTGGCGCACGTTTTCGGCGGTGCCGCCGCCTAGCTGTAGCAGCTGCTGCTCGTCGCGCAGGGCCGACTGCAGGCTGCGCACTTTCACGGCCTGCACCTCGGCCTGGGCCCGCAGGTCGTTGAGGCTGCGCTCTAGGGTCAGGTGCAGCTGCGAGTTCTTGTTCTGGTTGCGGAGCTGCTCGTCGCTGAGTTTGGCCAGGGATGAATTCGCCAGCTCTTTGTCCAGCTCCACAATGGTTTCGTTCGGCTGCACCCGGGCGCCCACCGCCACCGCCACCCGCCGAATGGTGCTCTGAATGGGGCTGGTAAGCACGGCCTCCCGGCCGGGAATAACGGTGCCGGCGGCAGTCAGCGAAGCTTCTACGTCGCCGGTTTCCACAATGGCCGTCAGCACGTCGGTGCGGCGGATGCTGGGCCGCAGCACCGAGCGAAACGCAAACACCGCCACCAGCGCCACCGCCACTATGCCGGCTCCGAGCAGCCAGCGCCGGCGCCGTCGTTGGTTTTGGATGGTGGTGGCAATGGCTCTGTCCATTTTTGTGCAAGAATGAGGGGGATTCCTTCCTTCATTGCCAAGCCGCGTGCCATTTATTTAATCAGTTGGTTATCATTATAGTAGCTTGTATTGCCCTGTTTGCAAAGCAAAAAAAGGTGTCCGTTTCTGAACACCTCGCCCTAAAATGGACAGTGGTTTTTTAACAGTAACGCCTTCACGCTCCTCATGCTCTCTCATGCTCTTTCGGAGCCCATGCTCTTTCGGAGTTGCACTCCGAAAGCCAGGCCTGCCGGGGGCTTGCAGCCCCCAATGCCTGCACAGCATCCGCCAATCAGGGACTGCAAGTCCCCAGCAGCACCGCTTTCGGAGTGCAACTCCGAAAGAGCAGTAGAGCAGTAGATGTGCTGTAAGGCAACACGTGCACTCCTACGTCAGTACCTGGTACACCAGCAAGGCCGCGGCATATGCCAGGCCCATCATGTATAGCAGCTGGGCCAGTGGCCACCGCAAGCTTTTGGTTTCGCGGTACGTTACGGCCAGCGTGCTCATGCACTGCATGGCAAATACGTAGAACACCAGCAGGGAAAACGCCCGCGCCGGCGTGAAAAACGGCTGGCCGTTGGCATCTTTTTCAGCCCGGAGCTTCTGTTGCAGCGTGCCCATGTCGGCGTCCTGCCCCACGCTGTAAATGGTGGAAATGGTGCCCACGAACACCTCCCGTGCCGCAAATGAGGTGAGCAGCGCTATGCCAATTTTCCAGTCGTAGCCCAAGGGCCGGATGGCCGGCTCCAGGGCCCGCCCGAACGAGCCTGCGTATGAATTTTCGAGGCGCACCGAGGCCACGCGGCGGCCGGTTTCCGTGTCGTCCCAGCCTTGCGCGGTCGCCTCTTGGCGCACTTGGGCCTCGGCCGCTTCCTGCTGTTGGCCGGGGCCGTAGCTGGCCAGCACCCAGAGCAGCACCGATATGGCAATAATCACCTTGCCCGCTTGAAACACAAAGGCCTGCACTTTCTGGTAAATGGTCAGGCCCACGTTCTTCCAGCGCGGCCACTGGTACACCGGAAACTCCATGATGAAGTAGCTTCGCTCCCGCGCCTTCAACACCTTTTTCAGCACCCAGGCCGACCCCAGCGCCGAGAACAAGCCCAGCAGGTACAGCCCCATCAGGGCCACGCCGCGCAAGTTGAACACGCCCCAGGCGGCCTCGTCGGGCACCACGAGCGCCACCAGCACCGTGTACACCGGAATGCGCGCCGAGCACGACATCAGCGGCGTCACGAAGATGGTTATCATCCGGTCCTTCCAGCTCTCGATGGTGCGCGCCCCCATGATGGCCGGCACCGCGCAGGCCAGGCCCGAAATCAGCGGCACCACGCTCTTGCCGCTCAGGCCAAACGAACGCATCAACTTGTCCATCAAGAAAGTAACCCGGGCCATGTAGCCCGTTTCTTCCAGCACCGCCAAGAAGCCGAATAGCAAGGCAATCTGTGGGATGAAGATGAGCACGCCCCCCAGCCCGGCTAATACGCCCTCAGTCAGCAGCCGCACCAGCGGCCCGCTGAACCGGTCCTGAATGGCGGCGCTCAGGGCCGAAATTCCTTGGTCAATCCAGTCCATGGGGTACTGCGCCCAGGCAAAAATGGCCTGAAACAGCAAAAACAAAATCCCCAGAAATATCAGGTAGCCGCCCACGCGGTGCGTCAGCACTTTGTCGATGCGGTTGCTCACCGGCTCGCGGGTTTCGGTGCGCGTCACCGTCACCGTTTCCAGCAGAATTTCGTTGATGCGCGAGTAGCGGCCTATGGTTTCGGCGGCTTGCTGCGCCGTGGCGTTGAACCCGTACTTATGAGTCAGCTCCTGCAAATAGGCTTTGTCGTCGACCCTCAGGAACCCAATCTGCCGGTACTGCTGGGCGTAGTGCAGGGCCAGGTAGTCGTTGTGCAGGTCGAAGTAATAGCGGATTTGGCGCACCAACGGCAGCAGCTTCTCGTCGGGCTCCCAGAAGCGCACCGGCGGCGCGTCCAGCCGCTGGGCCATCACAATTTTGAGGGCCGCCACGCCAATGCCTTTCCGCGCGTTCATCGGAATGATGGGCACCCCCAATTCCTGCTCTAACGCCGGCAAATCAATCTTCACGCCGTGGCGCTCGGCCACGTCCATCATGTTCAGGGCCAGCACCGCCGGCAGGCCCAGGTCCCCAAGCTGGGTGAATAGCAGCAGGCTGCGGCGCAGGTTGCTGGCGTCCACGGTCACCACCACAAAATCCGGGTAGCTGGCCGAAGACTTGTCGTAAAGCAAATCCGTGATGACCTTCTCGTCCAGGCTCTTGGGGTAGAGCGAGTACGTGCCGGGCAGGTC
>DASVTG010000004.1:0-11098 GCA_036387695.1 Hymenobacter sp.
TGCCGGGCACGGTCGCGCTACTGCCCACGCCTGTACACCGGCCCTGAAACCGCTCTAGGCATTATTTGGACCGGCCTTAATTTCTACATAAATGGTTTCTTGCCGGTTGATGCGCTGTTTTGCCGTTGCATAAGGCGGCGCCTGCAAAGGGCTACGTGCTTATCCACACATTGCCTCTCTTCAAATCGCTGGGCGTTCCAGCGTCTGCTCTTTTTTCCATGGCCAACTTATCCGTCGTTTTGCTTGCGCTGGCATTGTTTTTCGCTGGATGTACGGCCCGGGCTCAAGCCCTAAGCGCCGTGGACTTGGTGAACCCGCTCATGGGCACCGACTCCAAGCCCACCCTCTCGAACGGCAACACCTACCCGGCCATTGCCCTGCCCTGGGGCATGAACTTCTGGATGCCGCAAACCGGCAAAATGGGCAACGGCTGGGCCTACCAGTACAGCGCCGACAAGATTCGCGGCTTCAAGCAGACGCACCAGCCTTCGCCTTGGATGAACGACTACGGCCAGTTTGCCCTCATGCCCATCACCGGGAAACTGCGCTTCGAGGAAGACGAGCGCGCCAGCTGGTTTTCGCACAAAGCCGAGGAGGCCCGCCCCTACTACTACCGCGTGTACCTGGCCGACCACGACGTGACCACCGAAATTGCGCCCACCGAGCGGGCCGCCCGTTTCCGCTTCACCTTTCCGCGCACCGACAGCGCCTACGTGGTCATTGATGCCCTGGACAAAGGCTCGTACGTGAAGCTGCTGCCCGCCGAACGCAAAATAGTGGGCTACACCACCCGCAACAGCGGCGGCGTGCCGGCCAATTTCAAGAATTACTTCATCATCGAATTCGACCACTCTTTCACTAGCACGAGCATCTACCGCGACAAGGTGCTCGACACAAGGGCTCGAAGCCCAGGCCAACCACGCCGGAGCGGTAGTGGGCTTCAAAACGCGGCGCGGCGAGCAGGTGCAGGCCCGGGTGGCCTCGTCCTTCATCAGCGCCGAGCAGGCCGAACGCAACCTGCTCGAAATCGGCACCGACGACTTCGAAGCCGTGAAGCAGAAAGCCCGCGCCGCCTGGACGCAGCAGCTGGCCCGCGTGCAAGTAGAAGGCGGCACCGAGGCGCAACAGCGCACTTTTTATTCCTGCCTGTACCGCGCGCTGCTGTTTCCGCGCAAGTTTTACGAGCTGGACGCCGCCGGCCATCCCGTGCACTACAGCCCCTACAACGGGCAGGTGCGCCCCGGCTACCTTTACACCGACACCGGTTTTTGGGACACCTTCCGGGCCTTGTTTCCCTTCCTCAACCTGCTGTACCCCGGCGTCAACAGCCAGATTCAGGCCGGCTTGGCTAACGCTTACCAGGAAGGCGGGTGGCTGCCGGAATGGGGCAGCCCCGGCTACCGCAACGTGATGATTGGCAACAACTCGGCCTCCGTGGTGGCCGACGCTTACCTGAAGGGCGCCCGCGGCTACGACATCAACGCGCTCTACCAAGCGCTGCTGCACGGCGCCAACAACCCCGGGCCGCTGCAAGCCGTGGGCCGGGCCGGCGTGAGTTATTACAACGAGCTCGGCTACGTGCCCTACGACGTCAAGCTCAACGAAAACGCGGCTCGCACTCTGGAATACGCCTACGACGACTTCGCCATTGCCCAGCTCGGCAAGGCCCTGGACCGGCCCAAAAAGGAAGTGGCCCTCTACGAAAAGCGCAGCCAGAACTACCGCAAGGTGTTCGACAAGCAAACTGGCTTGATGCGCGGCCGCAACCAAAATGGCACGTTCCAAGCACCCTTCAACCCGTTTAAATGGGGCGATGCCTTCACCGAGGGCAACAGCTGGCACTACACCTGGTCGGTGTTTCACGACGTGCAGGGGCTGATGAACCTGATGGGCGGCCCCAAGCCGTTCGTGGCCGCGCTCGACACGGTGTTTGCGCTGCCGCCCACCTTCGACGACTCCTACTACGGCGAGGTCATCCACGAAATCAAGGAGATGCAGATTGCCAACATGGGCCAGTACGCCCACGGCAACCAGCCCGTGCAGCACATGCTCTACCTCTACGCCTACGCCGGCCAGCCCTGGAAAACCCAATACTGGGTGCGCGAGGCCCTCAACCGCCTCTACCAGCCCACGCCCGACGGTTACTGTGGCGACGAAGACAACGGCCAAACCTCGGCCTGGTACGTGTTTTCGGCCCTGGGCTTCTACCCCGTGTGCCCCGCCACCGACCAGTACGTGCTGGGCGCGCCCCTTTTCCCGAAAGTGACCCTGCACCTGGAAAACGGCAAAGACGTCGTGCTCAATGCTCCGCAAAACAGCGAGGCCAACCGCTACGTGGCCGCCCTGCGCCTCAACGGCCAGCCCTACGACCGCAACTGGCTCAGCCACCAAGCCCTGATGCAAGGCGCCACCCTGGACTTTGAGATGAGCGCTACGCCCAACCCCGGCCGCGGCACCGCCAAAGCCGACGCGCCCTTTTCCACGTCGAAGGCCGCCAAGGCTAGCCGGCGCTGAGCCTGACCGAACCCCGGTCGGACCGACTAGGGCGGTCCGACCGGTCGTCGTCGTTTACCGGACCGTGCCGGCGGCAACCGGTCGGACCGCCTAGGGCGGTCGGACCGGGTTCAGACGGTGCTAAATGAAAATGCGGGTGCCGGAGAAGCTCTGGCGAAATTCCTTGGGCGTGCAGCCTTTCTTCTTTTTGAAGATGCGGTTGAAGTTTGAAATGTTGTTGAACCCGCACTTGTAGGCCACTTCGGCCACGTTGTGGGTGGTGTCGATGAGCATGCGCGTGGCATGGCCGAGACGGATTTCGTTGAGGCTGTCGATGAAGGTGCTGCCGCTGCGCTTTTTGATGAAGCGGCTGAACGACACCTCGGGCATGTTGGCCAGTTTGGACACCTCGGCCAGCGTGATGGGCCGGCTGTAATTGGCGTTCATGTACTCGAACACCTTCTCGATGCGGCGGCTATTGTAATTGAACTGCTCGTTGGTGAAGGTGGGGTCAGAAAGGACGCGCAGGTTGCGCGAGGTAGACAAATCGTGCAGAATGGACAGCAGCTCCAGCACCGAATCGAACCCCGTTTTTTGCTCCAGCGACTGGATGCGGCCGCGCAGCCGCTCAATGGTTTCGCGCGAGAACAGGATGCCGCGCTGCGAGTTCTCGAACATCTTGCGAATGAAGCTGAGCTGGTTGCGGCGCAGAAACCGGTCCTCGAGTAAGTCCTTGTGAAACTGGATGGTGACTTCCAAAATCTCCTCGCTCTGGCACTGGTGCGTGAACCAGGCGTGGCCGAGGTTGGGCCCCACCAGCACAAGTTCCAAGTCCTCAATCACCTCAATGTGGTCGCCGACGATGCGCTTGGCTCCGGGCGCGTTGATGATGAGGTTCAACTCGTACTCTTCGTGGTAGTGCAGCGGGAAGTTGAATTCCTTTTTCGAGCGCGAGAACAGGGTAAAGCAGTCGCTTTGGGTGAGGGGGGTTATTTCCCGCATCAGGTTCTGGGACATGGCGGCCGAAGAGTTGTGAGACGCTTAAAGATACACGTTATTGATAAAATAGTATTGCTATCCTGGTTGTAAAGTAGCGAATCATGAAGGGATTCTAAGCATCATAATCCCCATTTTTTCGATTATATGCAATTGCACTGGATAAATCAATACAAGAGAAGGTTAAAATGTCATTATCAAACGCGTAGAGCGGCGGGTACCTTTGGTTTACTTGGGTATTGGCTCTTCACCCCAACGCCTCTTCAGTGTAAGCCCGCCGTGAATCACCCGTTGCCATTGCTCCTGCTGCTCGCTCTTTGCTTCACCAGCTTGGTCGGTTTTGCGCAGCCAGGCTTCGTGCGGGCACAGGGTTCGCAGTTCACCCTCGACGGCCGGCCCTACCGCTACGTGGGAGCCAACTACTGGTACGGCGGGCTGCTGGCCACCCAGGGCAAGGCCGGGCAACGGCGCCTGCGCAAAGAGCTGGATTTCATGAAAAAACAGGGGGTGAGCAACTTGCGCGTGATGGTGGGCGCCGAAGGGCTTTCCCACGGCTACCAGTACCGCGTGCTCCAGCCCTTGCAGCCCGCCCCCGGCCAGTTCGACGAAAACATCATGGCCGGGCTCGATTACCTGCTGGCTGAACTGGGTCGGCGCGACATGAAGGCCGTGCTGCACTTCACCAACACCTGGGAGTGGAGCGGCGGCCTAAGCCAGTACCTGGAGTGGAACGGTTACCCCAACCAACCCCTGCCCAAAGACCCCGGCTACAGCTGGAACCAGTTCCAGGCCTACATCGCGCAGTTTTACGCCTGCGAGCCGTGCAAAAATCAGTTGGACGGCTACGTTCGCTACGTGCTGGGGCGCACCAACGGCCGCACCGGTCAGAAGTACACGGATGACCCGGCCATCATGGCCTGGGAAATCATCAACGAGCCGCGGCCCATGCAAGCGGCCGCCGTGCCGGCCTTCGAGCAGTGGATGAAGCACACGGCCGCCCTCGTAAAATCGCTGGACAAAAACCACTTGCTGGCCACCGGCAGCGAGGGCGACATCGCCACCGACAACGACCTGGGCGTGTACGAACGCCTGCACGCCGACCCCAACATCGATTACCTGACCATTCACATCTGGCCCAAAAACTGGGGCTGGTTTTCCGATACGGCCACGGCGCGCAGCCTGCCGGCGGTCCTCGCCAAAACCACGGCCTACGTCGACAAGCACGCGGCCGTGGCCGAGCAATTGCGCAAGCCTCTGGTGGTGGAAGAATTTGGCCTGCCCCGCGACCAACACGCCTTCGCTCCGGCCGCCACAACCGCGCTGCGCGACCAGTACTACGCCGCCCTGTTTGGCCTGATGACGGGCCCCGCGCCGGCCTGCCGCACCTTGGCGGGGTATAATTTCTGGGCCTTTGGGGGCCGGGCCAGGCCGGTGCCGGGCCAGGTGTTCTGGAAAGCCGGCGATGCCTACATGGGCGACCCCGGCGGCGAAGAGCAAGGCCTGAACTCCGTATTCGATTCCGATAAGTCGACTTGGAAATTGGTTAAATCTTTCAGCAAAACCCTTAACTAACATGCGGCTTCGTTCTTCTTGTTTGCTGGGAATGGCGGCGGCGCTGCTGGGTCGCGTTGGGCCCGCGGCGGCTCAGGCCGCTGCTAGCGGGCAGCCTTCCGACCCCAAAGCCACGGCCAAAACCGCGCGGCTCTTCCGCAACCTGCAGCGCCTGGCCACCACCAACGTCATGTTTGGCCACCAGGACGACCTGGCCTATGGCGTGGGCTGGAAGTACGAGAAAGGCCGTTCCGACGTGAAAAGCGTGACCGGCGCCTACCCGGCCGTGTACGGCTGGGAACTGGGCCACCTGGAGCTGGACAGCGCCCGCAACCTCGACGGTGTGCCCTTCGCCGGCATTCGGCAGTACGTGCGCACGGCCTACCGGCGCGGCGGCCTCAACACCATCAGCTGGCACCTGAACAACCCCACCAACGGCAAAACCGCGTGGGACACCACCCGCACCGTGGCCAGCATCCTGCCCGGCGGCCCCTACCACGCCCAGTACGTGGCGTATCTGGACCGCCTGGCCACGTATTTGCGCAGCTTGCGCAGCGGCTTCACGGCCGTACCGGTGGTGTTCCGCCCGTTTCACGAGCACACGGGCAGCTGGTTTTGGTGGGGCGAAAAGAACTGCACGGCCGAAGAGTTTAAAACCCTGTGGCGCTTCACGGCCGACTACCTGCGCAACACCAAAAAGGTGCACAACCTGCTGCTGGCCTACTCGGCTTCGGACTTTCGGTCGCCGGAACACTACCTCGAGCGCTACCCCGGCGACGAGTACGTGGACCTGATGGGCTTCGACACTTACTGCGGCCGCAACCCGGCCAAATACGAGGTTGAGCTCGACCGGCAGCTGGCCCTGCTCCAGCAGATTGCCGCCGCGCACGGCAAGGTGCCGGCCCTCACCGAAACCGGCTACGGCCAGATTCCGAACCCCACGTGGTGGACGCAGTCGCTGCTGCCGCTGCTGAGCAAATACAACCTTTCCTACGTGCTGGTGTGGCGCAACGGGCGCCCCGACCACTACTACGCTCCCTACCCCGGCCAAGCCAGTGCCGACGACTTCAAGCAATTTTACCGCAGCCCTCGGGTGTTGTTTCAGGACCGCCTTACTCCAATGAAGATTTACCGAAGGTGAGCGGCCACTTCTTAAAAGCCGGTCGTGCTGAGCAAAGTCGACGCATCTCTCCCGCTTCGTTGAAGCGAAGGGATTTACTCTCGTGGTAGAGATGCTTCGACTTCGCTCAGCATGACAGACGATTAGGGTGACTTCTTTCGCACCGCCTCAACCCTGACAACCCCTCCCTCCTCGCCGCTCGCCGCCCCAATCCCACTCAATGAAATTACGCCTTCCCGACATTCTCATCATCGTTGCTTACCTGCTGGCCACCGTGGGCATTGGCCTCTACTACCGCAAGAAGGCCCGCGAAACCAAGGACAGCTACATGCTGGGCGGGCGCACCCTGCCCTGGTACAAGCTGGGGCTGAGCGACGCGTCGGACATGTTCGACATCAGCGGCACGATGTGGATGGTGAGCTTGTGCTTTGTGTACGGCATGAAAAGCATCTGGATTCCGTGGCTGTGGCCGGTGTTCAACCAGGTGTTTTTGATGATGTACCTCTCGCGCTGGCTGCGGCGCTCGGGCGCGGCCACGGGCGCGGAGTGGCTAGCCACCCGATTTGGCACCAAGGGGCCGGGCGTGGCGGCGTCGCACCAGGTGGTCATCGCCTTTGCGCTGCTCAGCTGCCTCGGGTTTCTGGCCTACGGCTTCGTGGGGCTGGGCAAGTTCATGGAAATTTTCATTCCCTGGGAGCTGGTGCGGGGCTACGTGCCGTTTGACGTGGCGCCGCAGTACGTGCCGCACGTCTACGGCATCGTGTTCACGCTGTTTGCCATGTTTTATTCCATCATCGGGGGCATGCACAGCATCGTGCTCGGCGACGTGATTAAGTACGCCATCATGACGGTGGCCTGCGTGGCCATTGCCGTCATCGCCTTCGTGAAGCTGCAAGGCCAGCCCCTGGCCGTGCCCGACGGCTGGTTCAACCCCTTCTTCGGCTGGCGCCTGGGGCTGGACTGGACCAAGCTCATTCCCGAGGTCAACAGCAAGATTTCGAGCGACGGCTACTCGCTGTTCGGCATTTTCTTCATGATGATGGCCTTCAAGGGCGTGTTTGCCTCGCTGGCGGGCCCGGCGCCGAACTACGACATGCAGAAAATCCTCTCGACCCGCTCGCCCGAGGAGGCCAGCAAGATGAGCGGCTTCGTGTCCATCATCCTGCTGCCCATTCGCTACGCCCTCATCATCGGGCTCACCGTGCTGGGCCTGCTTTACTACCACCAGATGAACCTGAAAGCGCCCGATGGCAGCATCGACTTTGAGCGCATTCTGCCGCAAACCATCAACAACTTTCTGCCCACCGGGCTGATGGGCCTCGTGCTCACCGGGCTGCTGGGGGCCTTCATGGGCACGTTCAGCGGCACCGTGAACGCGGCCCAGGCCTACCTCGTCAACGACATCTACCTGAAGTACATCAACCCGCAGGCGCCCACCAGCCGCATCATTTCCATGAACTACCTCTCGGGCGTGGTGGTGGTGGCCGTGGGCGTGCTGCTCGGCTTCCTGGCCAAGGACGTGAACACGGTGCTGCAGTTCATCGTGTCGGCGCTGTACGGCGGCTACATCGCGGCCAACGTGCTCAAGTGGCATTGGTGGCGCTTCAACGCCACGGGCTTTTTCGTGGGCATGCTCACGGGCATCGTGGCGGCCATGGTGTTTGGCGTGCTCATTCCGGCCAGCAACCTGCTGTATTTCTTCCCGCTGCTGTTCGGCATTTCGCTGGCGGGGTCCGTCATTGGCACCTACCTGGCGCCGCCCACCGACGCGGCCGTGCTCCAGGCCTTCTACAAAAACGTGCGGCCCTGGGGCTTCTGGGGTCCGGTGCTGGCGCAGGTGCGCGCCCAGGACCCCGGCTTCCAGCCCAACCGCAACTTCCGGCTCAACATGTTCAACGTGGTGCTGGGCATTGTGGCGCAGCTCTGCCTCACCATCCTGCCCATGTACCTGGTGCTGATGCAAAAGCTGCCCCTGCTCATCACGGTGGTCATGCTGGCCGTGCTCATCACCATCCTGAAAAAAACCTGGTGGAACCGCCTTGCTGAATACTAGCGCAGCGAATGCGCCGCAACACCTGAGAGAAATTGCGCCCGGCGGTTGGTGAGCCGCCGGAGCTTTGCCCGAAAGGCCTCGCACGAGGCCCGGAAGGCAACTGGTCCGCCGCGGGTGGGAGCCTGGCGGACCAGTTTTTCTCTTGGTCCCCCACGGGGGGCGGCTGCTCCTGCCTCGTTCGCTGGCCTGCCCTTTGCCCTTACCACTCGCCCTTCATTCGTCTGAACAACTGTTTTTTACTCTTTGAGCTCATGAAGCTTCCCTTCGAAACCCGCCTGCACGCCTTGCAATCGGCGCATGCAACGCTACTGGCCCGCCCCAACCAACCCGAGGAACTTGGCAACGGCATTTATGACCGCTACCAGTACCCGGTGCTCACGGCGGCGCACACGCCCCTGGCCTGGCGCTACGACCTGAACCCCGCCACCAACCCCTACCTGATGGAGCGCATCGGGGTGAACACCGTGCTCAACGCCGGCGCCATTAAGTGGCAGGGCAAGTACCTGCTGGTGGCCCGCGTGGAAGGCGCCGACCGCAAGTCTTACTTCGCCGTGGCCGAAAGCCCCAACGGCCTCGACAACTTCCGCTTCTGGGAGTACCCCGTGGTGCTGCCCGAAACCGAGGAGCCCGACACCAACGTGTACGACATGCGCCTCACCGCCCACGAGGATGGCTGGCTCTACGGCACGTTCTGCACCGAGCGCCGCGACCCCGCCGCACCCGACTCGGACCAGACCGCCGCCGTGGCCCGCTGCGGCATCGCCCGCACCCGCGACCTAGTGACCTGGGAGCGGCTGGCCGACCTGAAAACCCGCTCGGCCCAGCAGCGCAACGTGGTGCTGCACCCCGAGTTTGTGAACGGGCAATACGCCTTCTACACCCGCCCGCAGGACGGCTTTATTGAAGCCGGCAGCGGCGGCGGCATCGGCTTTGGCTTGTCGCCGTCCATCGAGCGGGCCGAAGTACTTGAGGAGGTGCTCATCGACCGCAAGCAGTACCACACCGTGTACGAGGCCAAAAACGGCCAGGGCCCCGCGCCCCTCAAAACCCGGCTGGGCTGGCTGCACCTGGCCCACGGCGTGCGCAACACCGCCGCCGGGCTGCGCTACGTGCTGTACCTCTTCCTCACCGATTTGCACGACCTCACGCACATCACCCACAAGCCCGGTGGCTACTTCATGGCCCCGGAAGGCGACGAGCGGGTGGGCGACGTGTCGAACGTGCTGTTCTGCAACGGCTGGGTTGCCGAGGACGACGGGCGGGTGTTCGTTTATTATGCCTCCTCCGACACGCGCATGCACGTGGCCACCACCACCCTGGACCAATTGCTCGACTACGTGCAGCACACGCCCGCCGATGGCCTCACTTCGCACGCTTCGGTGCAAGCCATCGTGGCGTTGATTGACCACAACAAAACGGACAGCCAACTGCCCGCTTCGCAGCTCAGCGTGGCAGAACAAGGGGTATCGAACTAGTGAAATCGGTCATCAGTAGCGCGAATCGGTGCTTCGCGCTACTGACCGCCTAAAAAATTGAACATGGCAGCAGCACATGAATTCCAGCAGGAGCTGGACCGAATTCTGGACTACTGGGCCACCCACATGCCCGATGAGCAGTTCGGGGGCTTCCACGGACAGATTACGGACGGCAACGAAGTGGTGGCGCAGGCCCCGAAAGGCGCGGTGCTCAACGCCCGCATCCTGTGGACGTTTTCGGCGGCTTACCGTCACCAGGGCCAACCCGAACACCTGGCCCTGGCCACGCGCGCCTTCGAGTACATCGAGCAGCATTTTCTGGACCCGGTGCACGGCGGCGTGTTTTGGTCAGTGGATTACCGGGGGCAGCCCCTGGACACCAAAAAGCAGATTTACGCGCTGGCGTTCACCATTTATGGGCTGAGCGAATACCACGCCGCCTGTGGCAACGAGCGGGCGCAGCAGCACGCCATTGCCCTTTTCCAAAGCATCGAGCGCCACAGTTTCGACGCGGAAGAAGGCGGCTACCTGGAAGCCCTGGCCCGGGACTGGGCCCCGCTGACCGACTTGCGCCTGAGCGACAAGGACGCCAACGAAAAAAAGACCATGAACACCCACCTGCACGTGCTGGAGGGCTACACCAACCTCTACCGCCGCTGGCCCGACGCCTACCTGCGGGTGCAAATAGAGGAGTTGCTGGAGGTATTCCTGACCTATCTGGTCGATTCCACTACCCAGCACCTCCACCTTTTTTTGGACGAGGAATGGCAGCCCAAGTCAACGGCCGTTTCCTTCGGGCACGACATCGAAGCGGCGTGGCTGCTGCTCGAAGCGGCCGAAGTACTGGGCGAGGAAGACAGCATCGTCCGGTTCCGGCAGCTGGCCGTGGACATGGCCGCCGCCGCCGCCCAGGGGCTGGATGTCACCGGCAGCCTCAACTACGAATTCGACCCCGCCCGCCAGCACTGGAACCGCGAAAAGCACTGGTGGGTGCAAGCCGAGGCCATGGTGGGTTTCCTGAACGCCTATGAGCTCACCAAGCAGCCGCGGTTCTACGAGCAGTTTGTGGCCGTGTGGGAATTCACGCGCCGCCACTTGCTGGACTACGCGCACGGCGAGTGGCACTGGGGCATTGCGGAGGGCGGTGCGCCCATGGCCGGCGAAGACAAAGCCGGCTTCTGGAAATGCCCTTATCACAACGGCCGCGCCTGCCTGGAAGTCCTGCACCGCCTGGCACGTATTGAGCAGCCCGTTACTGCGTAGCCCACACCGGTTATTGACATACCTAGTCCAGGAGAAGCCATTCGAAAGCCAGCTGCCCTGCAAGCAGAGCGAAGCGTCTCGCGTGTGGCCGCACCACTCGGGTGTCAGCCTCATCTGGCGTCCGCGCAGCGAAGGACCTTCTCACGA
>DASVTG010000005.1:0-5663 GCA_036387695.1 Hymenobacter sp.
TGGCTCCGGCCAGCAGCGGCCCATAGAGCAGGTAGCTGTGGCCGGTAACCCAGCCAATGTCGGCGGTGCACCAGTACACGTCGTTTTCCTCTACCTGAAACACGTTGCGAAAGGTATAATCGGCCCACAGCATGTAGCCGGCCTGGCTGTGCACCACGCCCTTGGGCTTGCCGGTGCTGCCGCTGGTGTACAGGATGAACAGCGGGTCTTCGGCCGCCATTTCTTCGGCGGGGCAGGTAGTCTCCACGTCCTTTACCTCGTCGTGGTACCACACGTCGCGGCCTTCCTCCATGGTCACGGGCCAGCCCAGGTGCTCCACCACAATCACGCGCCGCACCCCCGGGCAGGAGCGCAACGCTTCGTCCACCACGGACTTCACCGGAATTTGCTTGGAGCCGCGGTTCAGGCCGTCGGCGGTGAGGATAAAGTGGGCGTCGGCGTCGTTCACCCGGTCGGCGATGGCCGTGGCCGAGAAGCCGGCAAACACCACCGAATGCACCGCCCCGATGCGGGCGCAGGCCAGCACGGCCACGGCCAGCGGCGGAATCATGGGCAGGTAGATGATGACCCGGTCGCCTTTTCCGACGCCGTTGGCGTGCAGCACGTTCGCAAACTGGCATACCTGCTGGTGCAGCTCGCGGTAGGTCAGGCGCAGGTGGCGGGTTTTGGGGTCGTTGGGCTCGAAGATGAGGGCCAGCTTGTTGCCGCGCTGGGCCAGGTGGCGGTCCAGGCAGTTTTCGGTGATGTTGAGCCGGGCGCCCTCAAACCATTTGCTCTCGCCGGCCGGCGAAAATTCGCCGCTGCGCACAGAATCCCACTTCCGGCGCCAGGTGAAGGGCTCGGCAATCGCCGTCCAGAAGGCGTTCGGGTCTTCCACCGACTGCTTGTAAGCGGCGTGGTATTCCTCGAGGGTGCGAATGCGGGGGTGTTGGGGAGTGGTTTCAGACATGGGTGCGGAAGAAAATGTAGGTGTCGAGACAAGGTATTCAGGAAGCCGTTTCGGTGGAAGCAGCAAAAGCTTCGCCCACGCCACGGCGCCGCAAATCGGCGCCGATTTCGTCGAGTATCAGCGGGTCATCGATGGTGGAAGGCGCGTCGAATGGTTCGCCGTCGGCCAGCTGCCGCAGGGTTTTGCGCAGGATTTTGCCGGAGCGGGTTTTGGGGAGGCGCTTCACCACCAGCGCCTGCCGGAAGCAGGCCAGCGCGCCAATGTGGGCCCGCACGGCGGCCACCAGCTCTGCTTCCAGGGCCTCCTCTCCTATCGTTTGGCCGTCCTTCAACACCACCAGCCCCACCGGCACCTGGCCGCGCAGGCGGTCGGCGATGCCCAGCACGGCGCACTCGGCCACGGCCGGGTGGGCGGCCAGAATTTCTTCGATTTCGCCGGTGCTCAGGCGGTGGCCCGCCACGTTGATGACGTCATCGACCCGGCCCATGATGTAGCAGTAGCCGTCGGCGTCGCGGTAGCCGCCGTCGCCGCTGAGGTAGTAGCCGGGGAAGGTTTCCAGGTAAGCTTGGTAGCGGGCGTCGTCCTGCCACAGCGTGGGGAAGCAGCCCGGCGGCAAGGGCAGCTTCACGGCCACCAGGCCCGTGGTGCCGGCCGGTACCGGCTGGCCGGCTTCGTCCAGAATCTGCACGTCGTAGCCCGGCACGGGGTGGCCGGCGCTGCCCGCGCGGGGCGGCGGCATGCCCTCCAGGCCGGTGAGGGTGGCCAGCATGGGCCAGCCGCTTTCGGTTTGCCACCAGTGGTCGACGACCGGCACGCCCAGCACTTGGCCGGCCCAGGCGTAGGTGGCGGGGTCGCAGCGCTCGCCCGCAAGGAAAAGATGACGCAGGCTGCTCAGGTCGTATCGGCGAGCCAGCCGGCCGTCGGGGTCTTCCTTCTTGATGGCCCGAATGGCGGTGGGCGCCGTGAACATCACCTGCACCCGGTGCTGCGCTACGAGGCGCCAAAAAGTGCCGGCATCGGGCGTGCGCACGGGCTTGCCCTCGTAGAGCACCGAGGTGCAGCCGCGCAGCAGCGGGCCGTACACGATGTAGGAGTGCCCCACGGCCCAGCCGATGTCGGAGCCGGTAAAAATGGTTTCGCCGGGGGCCAGGTTGTAAATGGCCGCCATGCTGAAACGCAGGGCCACGGCGTGCCCGCCGTGGTCGCGCACCACGCCTTTGGGCCGCCCGGTGGTGCCGCTGGTGTACAAAATGTAGAGCGGGTGCGTGGCGGGCACGGGCACGGCGGGCTGGGGCTCGGCGCGCAGCAACTCCTCGTAGTTCACGTCGCGGCCGGGCATCATTTCGGCCGGCGCAAACGAGCGCTGCCGCACCACTACGCAAGCGGGCTTATGGGTTGCCTTGGCAATGGCCTCGTCCACCAAGGGCTTGTAGGGAACGACGCGGTCAAACTCCACGCCGCCCGAGGCGCAGACGAGGACGCGGGGCCGGGCGTCGTCGATGCGCACGGCCAACTCGTGCGGCGCAAACCCGCCAAACACCACCGAGTGAATGGCGCCGAGCCGGGCGCAGGCCAGCATGGCCACCACGGCCTCGGGCATGTTGGGCATGTAAATGATGACCCGGTCGCCCAACTGCACGCCGAGCTCACGCAGGCCCCCGGCGAAACGGGCCGTCAAGTCCAGCAGCTCGGCGTAGGTGTAGGTGCGCAGGGTGTTGGTAACGGGGGAGTCGTAAATGAGGGCGGGTTGGTCGCCGCGGCCGTTTTGCACATGGTAGTCCAGGCACAGAAAAGCGGTGTTGAGCGTTCCATCCCGGAACCAGCGGTGAGTTCCCTGCTCGTCCCGGCTCAAGGCCTGCGTGGGCTCTTTGGTCCAGTGCAAGTGCCTGGCTTGGGCCGCCCAAAAACCGGCGGGGTTGGCCAGGCTGGCCGCGTGGGTGGAGGCGTAGGAGCAAGCAGGTTTCATGGCGGGTGGGATTGGGGCGAAGAAAGAGTGTAGCATCTAACCGTGCAGGGCGCGGCCCCGGCAGGGGCGAGGTCACGCAATCCGCAGCAATTCGCGGACTTTTTCCATCAATTGGCGGGTGCTGAAGGGTTTGGGAATATACAAATCGGCGCCTACTTCGTAGCCCCGCTGCACGTCGGCTTCGCGGCTTTTGGCGGAAAGAAAAATGACTTTGGTGCCGGCGCGGTCCGGGCGCTGGCGCAGCAGCTGGCACACTTGGTAGCCGTCCACGTCGGGCATCATCACGTCGAGGAGCACCAAGTCATAAGGAGTTTGGGCGATGGCGGCCAGGGCCTCGGTGCCGTTGCGGGCAATGCCGACCTGGTAGCCGTTCTTGCGCATGAGAAATTCCAAGGACATGACGATGTTGGGCTCGTCGTCAACAATCAAAATGTGGGGCGTTTTCATGGCTCATGGGTAGCAAGGCAGGGATAGGGCGTCAATGGACGAGTTCGGCCACTTCGGCCACGGGCAGTTCCACGTAAAAAGTAGCGCCGAGGCCGGGCTGGCTTTCCACCCACAGGCGGCCGTGGTGCAGGTCCACAATTTTCTTGGTGATGGCCAGGCCCAGGCCCGTTCCTTCGGGCTTGCGGATGGTTTGGTGGCGCGCCTGGAAGAACTTTTCGAAGATGTGCTCCTGCTCGGCCAGGGGAATGCCCTTGCCGTTGTCGGCCACCACCAAAGTCAGCACCTGCGGGTGGGCATCGGGCTGGGCTTGCGGGCGCGGCGCGGGGCACGTCACCCGCAAGCTGATAACGCCGGAGCCATCGGCCCGGCAGGCCTTGACGGCGTTGGAGAGCAGGTTCACGAGCACCTGCATCAGGCGGTCGCGGTCGCCGGACAGGGCCGGTGGTTCGGCGGGCAAGTCCAGGCGCAGGGCAATGTGCTTGTCGCGCAGCAGCTGGCCCATGGCCTCCACGGCCTCCGCCAGCAGCTCCGGCACGGGCACGGCCGTCCGCTCCAAAGTGGCTTGGCCGGATTCAAATTTCTCCAGGTCCAGCACCAGGGAAATCAGCCGCGTCAGCCGCTCGGCTTCCCGCGAAATGGTGAGCTCAAAGCGCTGGCGCTCGGTTTCTTCCAGGTCGGGGTTGTCGGCCAGTATTTCGGCCAGCGCCCGAATGCTGGTGAGGGGCGTGCGCAGCTCGTGCGTCACGGTGTACAGGAATTCGTCCTTTTGCTGGTCCAGGGCCTGCAGTTGGTCGTAGGCGGCGCGCAACTCGTCGGTGAGGCGCTGGAGCTGGCGCGACTGCTTTTGCAGCTGGCGGTTGGCCTCCAGCAGCTGCTGGCTTTCTTTGAGTATGCCCACCACGTTGTCGTAGCTGATTTGCTCGGCCCCGGCCACCGAGGCCACCAGCATACGCGCCGAAGCCGGGCCCAGGCTGCCAGCCAAGAGCTTTTCGGCGTAGGTGAGCAGGCGCGGGTCGGCGGGGGTGGGCGGCGCTGATTGGGTGGTGGCGGCGTCCGCTTCGGGTGGCACGGCGTCGGGGAAGCGGGTGGCGAAGGTGCGCAGCGCCTGGTTGGTGCGCTTTTTTCCCAGGAAGCCCAGCAGCAAGGCGCGCACATCGGGAAAGGGCGTGCGGCCCTGCCAACCGGCCACTTCCTCGGCCAAGCTGCGGCGCTGGAAAACGTCCACGAACACATCGGCCTGGCGCAATTCCAGCGCCGTGGGGGCCATGGCCAGCGACAAGCCCACGTACAAGCCAATGTTGAAAAACCAGCTCCAGAACAAGCCGTGGGAAAGGTGGTCCAGCCCATCGAGGCCAAACAGCGCGAACGGGCGCAGCCACGGCAGCCCCCCTACCCCTTCGGTGAGCAGGGAAGCGGGCAGGCGCCCCGGCCCCACCAGCGTGGGCAGCACCAGCGTGAAAAACCACACGCCAAAGCCCGCCAGCAGCCCCGCCGTGGCGCCCTGCCGCGTGCCCCCCTTCCAGTAGAGGCCGCCCAGCACGGCCGGCACAAACTGCGCCACCGCCGCAAACGACACCAGGCCCGTGTTTACCAGCGGCAGCGTCTTGCCCACCACGGCGTAGTAGCCGTAGGCCAGCAGCAGCACCACCACCACCGCCAAACGCCGGCTTTCCAACGCCACCCGGCCCAAATAAGCAAACCAATGGCTTTGCACCGCCGGATGAGCGGCCGGCACCCGCACCAGCAGCGGCATCAGCAGGTGGTTGCTCATCATCACGCTCAGGGCAATGGTTTCGACGATAATCATGCTGCTGGCCGCCGACACCCCGCCCAGGTAAGTGAAGAGCGCCAGGCCCGACTGGCCCGCCGCGAGCGGCAGCGCCAACACGAACGTGTCGGCGTCGAGGTGGAGGCCGCCCAGCCGCAGCACGCCCGCAAAAGCCACCGGCAACACGAACAGGTTGATGACAATGAGGTACAGCGGAAACAGCCACATGGCCTTGCGCAAGTGGTTTTCGTCCACGTTTTCCACCACGGCCACCTGAAACTGCCGGGGCAGCAGCAGCACCGCCGACATGCTCAGCACCAGCAGCGTGAGCCACTCCGCGCTGCTGGTGCCGCTGCCGCGCAGGGTGAAAAGCTGGCGCAGCGCGGGCACCGCCGCGGCTTGGTCGAACACGTCGGAAAACCCATTAAACAGCCCAAACGTCACGAATATGCCCAGCGCCAGAAACGCCACCAGCTTGATGATGCTTTCCACGGCCACGGCCAGCACAATGCCTTCGTGGCGTTCGGTGGCTT
>DASVTG010000006.1:0-1756 GCA_036387695.1 Hymenobacter sp.
CAGCAGCAGGTAGCACACGTCGGCCCCGAGCACGGGCACGGCCACGCGGCCCTGCACGTTGAAGGTGGGCCACTTCGAGCCCAGGTTGAACTTGCCGTCGGGCCGGCTGATGTAGCGCTGGCCGGGCTTGTAATCCAACGACAGCCCCGCCGTGAGGATGCGGCTGCGGCCAAAAGCGGTGTTGGGCAGCTCCTCGCTCACGGGCAAGTTTGAAGTAAAAGCGCGGCCGGCCACGTCGCGGAAAAGGCGGTCGGTGGTATTATACAGCTCGACCCGCTCGAAGTAGCCGACGTTGGAGCGCAGCGTGAGGCCGTTCACCGGCTCGGTGGCGTAGGCCAGCTCGGCGCCTTCGCGGCGGTAGAGCTTGGCGTAGTTGCGGTTGGCGTACAGCGTGTAAACCGTGTTGATGGCCGGCGTGAGCTGCGAGTTGCGGTCGAAATTCTCGATGGTGCAGCCCACCGCCAGGCTGATGAGCTTGAGCTTGGCCGGGTGCAGCTGCCAGTTCATGGCCAGGTTGGGGTTCAGCTCTTTGCTGCTGAAGCCGTAGCGCAGCACCGGCGTGAAGTTGAAGTAGCGGCGGTCGTCGGAGCGCTGCGAAAATGTGGCCTGGCCGTTCAGCACGGCGCCTTCCACGGTGTTGTATTGAAAAATCTGGGACAGCGGCTGCACCGACGTCGACCGTTTGCGGAAGGTGTTCTGGTAGGTATAGCCGCCAATTACCAGGTTGATGGGCTCAAACTCATTGCGCTTTTTGTCGAGCGAATCCTGGTAAGGGCGCGAGTTGCGGATGACTTCCGTGCTGTCCTTTACGCGGTAGTCCTTCTTTTCCTCGGCCGTGAGCGGCACGGGGCGCACCTGGTCCCAGTAGGCGGAGTCGCGCTCGTTCACGCCGGCTTCGATGCGCTGCACCTCGCCTTTTCCCAGTTGGGCGAAAGGGTCGTTTTTCAGCGAGTCGCGCTGGGCTTGCTTCACCTTTTTGCGCACCTGGGCGTTGAGGCCGCGCAGGTCGGGCTTGCGCTTGCGGATTTGGGCGGCGGTTTCCTGGCCTTTGGGGGCATCGTCTTTGGTTTCAATCACCACCGGCGGGGCGGCTTTGGCAACGGGCGGCGCCGGGTAGGTGGGCACCACGTTGGCGTAGTTCGACAGCACGGCCGTGATGTAGCCCGACCCTTTGAAGCCCAGCCCGGACAACGTGGCCGTAACCTGCTGCGACTGAATGAGCCACACGTTGGGATTGCCCGGCGCGGGGGTGTACTGCTGGGCAATGTGCAGCTGGTCGACGTAGTCAATCTGCGCGTCCTTGTCCAGAGTTAAATCGACGGAATGAATGCGCCACGAGCCCTCGGCAATGTAGATGTAGCCCGAAAAAACGGGGTCGGTGCGCCGGCGCGGAATCACCCGGATTTTGTGCACCATTTCGCCGCCCTGCGGGGTGCTGCCCACCAACTCGTATTTGTAAAACAGCATGGCGTTGCTGGCAATGGGCGACACAAAGCCGCGCTCCGAAAACGCCGGCTTTATCAGGTTTTCATAGAAGCCCAGGTTGCGCCCCGCGCTGGCCCGGTTGAAGCTCAAGCCGCGCGAGTCGCCGCTTATCCGGCTGGAAATCATGCGTTCCTTGATGGTGTTGGGCTGGGTGAAGCTGATGTCGGACAGCGTTTCCGAGAGGTAGAAAATGCCCTTTTTGATGTCCGGCCCCAGCTTGAACAGGCCCATGATTTTTTCGGGCGTGTCGTTGATGCGGCCCAGGGCTTTG
>DASVTG010000007.1:0-2864 GCA_036387695.1 Hymenobacter sp.
CTTCGGCTGCGCTCAGCATGACCGTTTGCATCTATATAATTCTTAATCAACACTCTTGGTTACATATTCACACAGCTGTTTCAAAGTGAACATCCAGCGCTTCCAGCAGCCGCTGTTTGTAAGCCTGAAAGTCCGCGCTGGTGCGGTGGCGGGGCCGGGGCAATTCCACGGTCACGGTTTCGTGGATGCGGCCGGGGTGGCCGCGCAGCACCACAATGCGGTCGGCGAGCACGAGGGCTTCTTCCAGGTCGTGGGTCACGAGCAGGAGCGTGGGCCGGTCGTAGGCCCAAATGTGCAGCAGGTGCTCCTGCAAGTCCATCTTGGTGAAGGGGTCGAGCGCACTGAATGGCTCATCGAGCAAGAGCAAAGCCGGTTGCGTCACCAGCGCCCGCGCAATGGCCACCCGCTGGGCCATGCCGCCCGAGAGCTGCCGCGGCAACGCGTCGGCAAAAGCCGTGAGTCCCACCCGTTCCAGCACGGCTTCGGTGCGCGCCTCCTGCTCGGCCCGCGGCAGGTCGGCCAGCCCGAACCGCACGTTCTGGCGCACCGTGAGCCAGGGCATCAGCCGGGGCTCCTGAAAAATGACGCCCACGGCCGGGTTCGGGCCCGCAATGGGCTCTTCGTTGAGGAGCGCCCGGCCGCCAGTTGGCGCTTCCAGGCCGGCCACGATGCGCAGCAAGGTGCTTTTTCCACAACCGCTGGCACCTACCAGCGCCACAATTTCGGCCGGCTGCACGCGCAGGCTCACGTCGGCCAGGGCCGCAACGCCGGAGGCGAACTGCTTGCTGAGGTGTTCGATGCTTAGCAATGAGTGATTGAGTAAATGAGCGAATGGGTGAATCAAATGGCGAATTGGTAAGAGCAAAAGGCAAGGAATCACTACCATGAAGGCGCATCATTCACCCATTCGCTCATTCACTCAATCACTCATTTCTGCTCCCGTGTGTGTCCTGCCAGCGCAGCAGGTAGCGGCTGAGTGCCGCCAGGCCGGCGTCGGTGAGCTGGCCCAGCACGGCAAACAGCAGAATGCTGGCCAGAATGGTCTGGGGCCGGCCGGTCATTTGCCCGTCTACCAGCAAGAAACCGAGGCCCTTGTTGGCGCCCATGATTTCGGCCGCTACCACAAACATCCAGCCCAGGCCCAGGCCGTTGCGCAGGCCCACCAGGTAGGCCGGCATGGTGGCGGGCAAAAACACCCGGCGCACGAGCTGCCAGCCCGAAAGCCGGTACACCCGGCCCACTTCTATCAGCTTGCGGTCGACGCCCTGCACGCCGTTCATCAGGTTCAGGTACACCGGAAAAAACACGCCCACGGCAATGAGCACCACTTTTGACGTTTCGTAAATGCCCATCCACAGGATGAACAGCGGCACCCAGGCCAGCGACGGAATGTTGCGGATGCCCTGCAGCAGCGGGTCGAGCAGGTGAAACAGCCGCCGCGAGTAGCCCGTGGCGGCCCCCAGCACCGTGGCCAGCGCGCCGCCCAGCACAAACCCCACGCCCACCCGCACCAGCGTGATGCCCACGTGTTCCCACAGCGCCCCCGTGCGCGCCAGCTCCCAGATGGTGGCCAGCACCCGCGAAGGCGCCGGCAGCAGGTTGGGCCGCAGCACGCCCGCGCGGGCCAGTATTTCCCACAGCACCAGCAGCGCAACCGGCAGCACGGCCCCCGTCAGCCAGCCCCAGCTGCGCGGGGCCGGCAGGGCTGCGGCCGGGCGGGCGGGCACCCGCGCCTCGTCCGAAGCTGGCGGGGATACAGGCGCATATGCAGACGTTAATTCAGCCATTTGGTAGGGAAATGGATGGGCTAAAACAAGCAGCCGTAACTTATTTGGCGGCGGTGGCACTCTTGGTCGCAGCCGGAATTTTGCTGGCGAAGCTCACGTCAATGAGGTCGTTGACGGTTTTGGTTACGTCCACGTTTTGCTCAATCACGCCGCTTTTCTTGAGCACGTCGCCGGCCGCCGTGATGGTGGCGCGCTGCGGGCTGCCGAAGGAAAAGTTGGAAAAATCGGTGCGCTCCAGCTGCTTGGCGGCCACCGCTTCGCTGAGCTTGGCCTCGGTGGCTAAGGTTTTTTGCAGCTCGGCGGGGTGCTGCAAGGCCCACTGGCGCGCCTGCTCGTAGGCGGCCAGCACGCGGTCGACCAGCGCGGGGTGCTGCTGGGCAAACTCGGCCCGCACGTTGAGCACACCGTAGCTGTTGAAGTCGGGGTTGCGGAAAAACAGCTTGGCGCCCGACTCCAGCTCGGCCTTGGCCATGTGGGGGTCGAGGCCGGCCCAGGCGTCTACGTCGCCTGTTGCAAGGGCGGCGCGGCCATCCGGGTGTTGCAAGGGTATCAGCTCAATGTCTTTCTCGCTCAGCCCGGCCTGGTCCAGGGCACGCAGCAGGAAGATGTAGGGGTCGGTGCCGCGGGTGGCGGCCACGCGCTTGCCCTTCAAATCGGCCACCGACTTGATGGCGGAGTTCGGGCCCGTGACCAGCGCCGTCCATTCCGGCTTGGAGTAGATGTAAATGGCCTTCAGTGGGTTGCCGTTGGCCCGGCCGATGAGTGCCGCCGCTCCGGCCGTGGAGCCGAAGTCGATGCTGCTGCCATTCAGAAACTCCAGGGCCTTGTTGCTGCCCTGGCTCAGCACCCATTCCACCTTGATGTTTTGCTTGGCCAGGTCCTTTTCCAGCCAGCCTTGCTGCTTGAGCACCAGGCTAAGCGGGTTGTAGTAGGCGTAGTCCAGCCGCACGGTTTCCGGGTTGGTAGCCGCGGCCTTGTCACCCGCCCCGCTACAGCTGGCCAGTCCCATTGCCAGCATCAGCAAGGCGCTGAGCAGCGAAAACGGACGAGCGAAGGAAAAGCGGAAAGCGGGGTTGG
>DASVTG010000008.1:0-6110 GCA_036387695.1 Hymenobacter sp.
AGGCCTGCAGCGCGGCCAGGTCGGCCGGGCGCACCTGGCGCACGGGCTTGCCCAGGCGCTTGCTCAGGCGCTGCACAAAGTGGCGCAGCAGCGGCTCAATGTCCTCGCGGCGCTCGCGCAGGGGCGCCAGCTCGATGGGAAACACGTTGAGGCGGTAGTACAAGTCGGCGCGGAAGCGGCCGGCGGCCACCTCGTCGGCCAGCACACGGTTGGTGGCCGCAATCACGCGGGCATCGGAGTGCAGCACTTTGGTGCCGCCCAGGCGCTCAAACTCTCGCTCCTGCAGCACCCGCAGCAGCTTGGCTTGCAGGTCCAGAGGCAGCTCGCCGATTTCGTCCAGGAAGATGCTGCCGCCGTTGGCCAGCTCAAACTTGCCGATGCGCCGCTCCACCGCGCCGGTGAAAGCGCCTTTCTCGTGGCCAAACAGCTCGCTTTCGATGAGCTGGGCCGGCAGGGCCGCGCAGTTGAGCTTGATGAGGGCGCGGGCGTGCCGGGGCGAGGCGTTGTGCAGCTCGCGGGCCACCAGTTCCTTGCCGGTGCCGGTTTCGCCCGAAATCAGCACGGTGGTGTCGGTGGGCGCCACTTGGCTGATGCGCGTCAGGGTGTGCTGCAAGGCGGGGCCGTTGCCAATGAACGCGCCGGAATCGGTGCCGAAGCGGGCCGAGGTGTTGATTTCGTCCACCAGGTAGGTGCGCTCCTGCTCCACTTGGGCCCGCAATTCCTCGATTTGCTCGAAGGCAAAGAGGTTTTCCAGCGCCAGCGCAATTTGGGGCACCAGCGCCAGCACGGTGGCCAAGTCTTCGGGCCGAAAAGCATCGGGCTGGGCGGCGGAGAGAGTGAGGACGGCCGCCCCATCGGGCCGCTGCCAGATGGGCGCTACCAGCAAGGCGCGGGTGTGGTAGTGCTCGTACACGTAGCGCAAACGCGGGTAGCGCACGGCCAAGGCTTTGAACTCCGGTCCTGAGTAAATGGCAGCCGATTGCAGCAGCTCGGTGCTTCGCTGGTAAATGCCCGCGGCGTCGCTTAGGCTGTCGTCGCGGTCGGGGCCCAGGGCCAGGAGCGGCGCGCCGGGCTCGGTCCGCGAGAATTCGGCAAACGCCTGAAAAGCCTGGCCCTGCCCGGCGCGCTGCACCCGGATGCCGAAGTACTCGAAGGCCACCACCCGGCTCAGCTCCTCGGCCACGGCCCGAAACAGCGGCTCGCGCTGCTTGATGCTGAGCAAGGCGTTGTTGATGTTGAGCTGAAGGGTGCGCTCTTGCTCACGCCGGGCTACTTCCTCGAAGGCCAGCGTGTTGGCCACCGCCACGGCGATGAGCGAACCTATTTTCTCCAACAACTTTTCGTCGGCCTGCACCAGGTTGGGCCGCCGTCGCGAAGCCAGGTTGAGAAAGCCGGTGAGGTGCCCGCCCGTGCGCAACGGCACGGCCACGAGCTGGGTGATGCCCAGCCGCTGCATGCGGTGAAACGGCTCGTAGTCGGGGTAGTCGCTCAGGTAGTCGCCCAGGGCGATTTGCCGCACGCGCGGGTCGGCGACCAGCTGTTCGACGGGAGAGCCGGCAATGGGAGTGAAATGGTCGGCTTTGGTAGGAAGGTCCGGCAGGTTCTCTTCGGCGCCGAAGTAGTCGCGCAAAAACAGGCGCTTGTTCCGGAGCTCGGCGTCGAAAACGTTGATGCCGATGAGGTCGAAGGGAAAAATGAGCCGCAGCTTGGTCGTAACTACTTTGAACAAGGAGTCTTTGTCGCGGGTGGTCGCAATGGCCTCGTTGAGGTGCAACAACAGGGTGTCGTCTTGTTCCGGCATGGTGCGGCGCTGAGGGCAACGGGAAAATTATTCCTTAAATATCAGGACCGAATTTACAGGCATTCCTGATATTTAAGGAATAACATTAAAGCCTTTAATGTTCGAGATAACCATAATTATTATCACAAACTACTGATAATGAGTGGATAATTATACGCATAAATTTAGGGGAAACACCGGTAATTCACCTTGGCACAGCTTTCGGTAAGGCAGCAGTGATACTTACCTGCACTTTGCTATGCTTTCTCGTTTTTCATCACCCGCTGTTGTAGTAGCTGCACTGGCGCTGCTGGGCAGCACCTCGGCGCAGGCCCAAACTTCCCCGGGCCTAGAGGTTATTTCTGATTCGCTGACGCTGGACGGCACCCTGCGCTCCGTGCTGGATGCCAACCCCGGCATCACCTCGCTCGATGAGTTGGCCAATGCCGCCAGCGGCCGTTTGGCGCAGACGCGCACCGGCTTCCTGCCCCAGATAACGGGCACCGCTACCTACACGCGCATCGACCCCGTGGTGAAGCTGCCGTTCGGGGGCGAGACCCTGCAGCTGGCGCCCAACAACAACTACGACGCCCACATCACGGCGCAGTACCTGCTGCTCGACTTTGGCAAAAGCGACGCCACGGTACGGGTGGCCGAGTCGCAGGTGCAAACGGCCCGCGACAACGTGGAAGTGTCGCGCCGCGACCTGGCATTCAACGCCGCGCAAGTGTACTACAACATCCTGTTCATGCGCGAAAGCATTAAGGTGCAAGACGCCCAGATTGCCTCGCTGCAAGCCCACCGCAATGAGATGGAGAAGCGGGTGCAAGGCGGCGTGAGCACGCGCTTCGACGTGACGACCACCGACGTGCGCATCACGCAGGCCCAAAACACCAAGATTGACTTGCAAAACCAGCTGCGCAACCAGCAGGTGCAGCTGGCCCGGCTGCTGCACCGGCCCGCGCAAGCCGACGTGCCGGTGAAAGGCCAGTTGGCCTTCCAGCCCCAAGCCGTGGACCTGAACGCGGAGTTGACGAAGGCGTATGAAAACCGGCCCGAAATCAAGTTGGCCCGCGACGCCGAAAACACCGCCACGCTGCAGCAGCGCCTCGTGGAGCGCAGCAACATGCCCAGCCTGGGCATCGGCGCGCAAGTGGGCGCCAAAAATGGCTACCTGCCCAACCTCAACGAAATCCGCCCCAACACCGTGGGCGTGGTGCAGCTCTCGGTGCCGATTTACGACGGCAACAAGAACAAAAACCAGCGCGTGGAAGCCCTGGCCAACGCCCGCAGCGCCGTGGCCCGCACCCAGGACACGCAGGAGCAAATTCGGGCCGATGTGCGCCAGGCGGCCAACAACATGGAGTTCAGCCAGGCCCGCCTGACCAACGCCGAGCAGCAAATAGCGCAGGCCACCGACGCCCTCACCCGCGCCCAGGGCCGCTACCGCTACGGCGTGGGCCAGAACTTGGACGTGCTCGACGCCGAAACCCAACTGGCCCAGGCCCGCCTGGCGCGGGCACAGGCCATCTACAACTACACCCTCGGCCAGTACCAGCTCAAGCGCGCCACCGGCGAGCAGATTTGGAAGTAAGCGGTGAGGTGGTGAGGTGGCGAAATAGTGATGTTAGTTCTTCGCCCCCTTTTGCCGCCTCGTCACAGACTCACCTTTTCACCACCTCACCATTTCACCAAATGACCCTCTCCACCATCCTTTGTCCGCTCGATTTCTCGGCCGCGTCGGCTGGTTTGGTGGCGTACGCGGCGGCGCTGGCCGTGGCCTCCGGCGCGCAACTGCGGCTGCTGCACGTGTGCGAGCCGCAGGAAAGCCCGGCGGGCCGCTTGCCCGGCGAGGGCGCGTCGGCGAAACCGCTGCCTTGCGCCGAACGGCTCAACGGCCTGCGCGTGGTGGCCGAGCAGGCGGGCGTGGCCCAGGTGCACACCGGCATCGTGCAGGGCGACGCCGCCTCGGAAATCGTGGCCGAAGCCAGCCGCCAACACGCCGACCTGATTGTTATCGGGGCGCACGGCTGCACCGGCATCACCCGTTTTTTGATGGGCACCACGGCCGAAATCGTGTTGCGCACCGCCCAATGCGCCACCCTGCTGGTGCGCGAACCCCTTCAAGCAGAAACCACAGAAAACCAACGCTAAGCGCATCCTGCTTTCCGCCGTTCTCGTTTCTGACAATTCCCTTCTTTCAAAAAATACCGACTCCAGATACTTACCAAGATGGCCCAGACTGAAATTTCCCCCGCTGTGCAAAACGCCCCCGCCCCTTACCCCAACGCTGCTTCTCCGGAAACCGACACGACGGTGGAAGAGCCCAAGCGGCGCAATCCCCTTGTCTTCATCGTCCTGGCCGTGGTGTTGCTGGCCGCCGCCTTCTATGGCTGGACGCGCTACCAGTTTGCCGTGGCCCACGAAGAAACCGACAACGCCCAAGTGGAGGGCGACGTGTACCCCGTGCTGCCCCGCGTGGGCGGCCCGGTGCTGGAGGTGAAGGTGGACGATAACCAACCCGTGAAGAAAGGCGACGTGCTCGTCACCCTCGACCAGGCCGACTACCAGCAGCGCGTGAACGCCGCTGAGGCTGCCCTGGCCGCCGCTCAGGCCCAGGTAACCGCCGCCCGCGCTGCCGTGGGCACCGCCCAGGCCAACGTGCGCAGCGCTCAGTCCACCATCGGCGTGAGCGAGGCGAACCAGGCCCGCCTGCAAAAAGACTTGAAGCGCAGCACTTTCCTGCGTCAGCAAGACATCATTCCGCAGAGTGAGTACGACGCCGTGCAAGCCAACCTGCGCGCCACCAGCGCCCAGCGCGCCACCGCCACCGACCAAGTGGGCGTGGCTCGGCAGCAAGTAGCCGCCGCCCAGCAGCAAATTGCCGTGGCCCAGGCCGTGGTGAAGCAGCGCCAGGCCGACCTCGACAACGCCAAGCTACAACTCAGCTACACCACCATCACGGCGCCGGAAAACGGCATCGTGAGCCGCAAGAACGTGCAGCCGGGCCAGGTAGTGGCTCCGGGCCAGCAGTTGTTCGGCATCGTGGGCAGCGCCCGCACCTGGGTAGTGGCCAACTTCAAGGAAACCCAACTGGAGGACATGAAGGTGGGCCAGCCCGTGAAGCTGGAAGTGGACGCCTACCCCAGCGAAGAATTTGAAGGCCACATCGAGTCGCTTTCGGCCGCTACCGGCGCCCGTTTCGCCCTGCTGCCCCCCGACAACGCCAGCGGCAACTTCGTGAAAGTGACCCAGCGCGTGCCCGTAAAAATCGTGCTCGACAAGGTGGACGCCCAGCATCCGCTGCGCGCCGGCATGAGCGTGAACGCCATCGTAAAGGTGAAATAGTGAATGATTGAATGAGCGAAGGAGTGAGTGATTTCGTCTGGTCTTTACCCTCCTTTGCTCATTCAATCATTCGCTTTTCGAATACGATTTACGAGCGGTGGCCAGCACCGACAGTATTTCCAGATACTCTTGCTCTAAGCTGGCCAACTTTTCTTTTTGGGAGAATGGCAGCATCACCCAGCAACTCCAGCCAAAACTGCGTTTCGTCTGCTTCCTCCACACAGATACACAGCTTGGAATACCATTCTGCACCTGAACGGCCTCGGCAGGCCGCCCGATAATTGGCCGCAACCGAGGTGGCAGAACGCAGAAGCTGTTTCCCAATGATTTGTGCTTCGCCTGTATGCGGCAATTGCTGATACAAGCGAATTACGCGCAACGAAGCAGCTTTCGTGCGTAACCGAAAGGCTTCAACAAAAGCTGTTTTATCATCCATTATCAATTCCCAGAGTATTGAGGAGAAGGCGCTAAGCTACACTTTACTCATCCACTCATTTACTCATTCACCGATGGAAACCGGATTTACCAAGTGGATTATCGTTATTACGGTGGTCCTCTGCTGCTTGCTGGAGCTCATTGACACCAGCATCGTGAACGTGGCCCTGACCCAGATGATGGGCAACCTCTCGGCCACGCAGCAGGAAGTGAGCTGGGTGGTGGCCTCCTACGGCATCGCCAACGTGATTGTGATTCCCATGACCGGCTTCCTGGCCGAGCAGTTCGGGCGGCGCAACTACTACTTTGTGTCGGTGCTGATTTTCACCATTGCCTCCATTGCCTGCGGCCAAAGCACCAACATCTGGGAATTGGTCGCGTTTCGCTTCGTCCAGGGCATTGGCGGCGGGGCGCTCATGGCGACTTCGCAGTCCATTCTGATTGACACCTTTCCGCCCAAGCAGCTGCCGCTGGGCCAGGCCCTGTTCGGCATGGGCGTGATTATTGGGCCCACCATCGGCCCGACGCTGGGCGGCTATATTGTGGA
>DASVTG010000009.1:0-4049 GCA_036387695.1 Hymenobacter sp.
TGACGTGCTGACGTTCCAAAACATTGGTGTTTTGAGTCATCCTACCGCTTCGGACAATGGCCAGTGGCAAGTTTTTCAAATGAACGCCTCTAACACCACCAAAGTATTCTCCACGGGAAGCTTCACGCCGGGCACTTATCCGTTTCACTGCCAAGCCCACGGAGCTGCAGGAGGTATCGGGCAGGCTGGAACGCTCATTGTGACGGCCGCCACCCCTACGGCCAAGCTGGATGCGCGCACGGCCGGCGTCATCCTCAGCGTGTACCCCAACCCCAGCCGGGGCCAGGTCACGGTGCAGCTCAACCAGAAAGCCGGTCAAGACTACAAACTGCGCCTGAGCAACATCATCGGTCAGGAAGTTCGCACCATTGCCCTCAAGCCCGAACTGACCACCACCGGCCTGCCCGTGGACTTGAGCGACCTGCACGCGGGCGTGTATTTCTACAGCCTGCTGGTCGACGGCAAAGTGGTGGCCACGAAGCGCCTGGTTTTGCAGAACTGAGTAATTTATTTCGTGGTTTGAAACCAAAAAGCAGCCTCGGGCTGCTTTTTGTGTTTGTAGGGCAATTCGGCTTTGCGTTGGTGCAAGTGCAACGGCACATTGCCTACTTTTGCCCTTTAACTGATTTACTCGCTTCTATTTCCAGCTTTGCTTTGTGCTAAGTCTTAGCTGGTCTCGTGTGCTTCTTTCGTTTCTATGCGTTCCTTCAAAAGCCTGAATAACTTAGTCGGCTGGCTTGTTTTTGCCATCGCCGCCGCCACCTACCTGCTCACCCTGGAGCCCACGGCCTCGTTCTGGGACTGCGGCGAGTTCATTGCCTGCTCCTACAAGCTGCTGGTGCCGCACCCGCCGGGCGCGCCCACCTTCCTGCTGCTGGGCCGCCTGATGTCGCTGTTTTCGTTTGGCGACGTGACCAAGGTAGCGGTGCTCATCAACGCCCTTTCGGCCCTGAGCAGCGCCTTCACGGTCCTGTTTCTGTTCTGGATTATCACTCGCATGGCCCGCAAGCTGGTGCTGCGCGAGGCCGTGGGCAACAGCGGCCTGGCCGCCGAAGCCATCGAACCCAACGGCTACCAGCGCCTGCTGATTCTGAGCGCCGGCGCAGTCGGCGCCCTGGCCTTTGCTTTCTCTGACTCGTTCTGGTTCAACGCCGTGGAGGGCGAGGTGTACGCCATGTCGGCGCTGTGCACCGCCGCCGTGGTGTGGATAATGCTGAAGTGGGAAGCCCACGCCGACGAGCCCGACTCCGACAAGTGGCTCATTCTCATTGCCTACGTCATCGGCCTGAGCATCGGGGTTCACTTGCTCAACCTGCTTACGCTGCCGGCCCTGGGCTTCATCTACTACTACCGCCGCACGGCCAACCCCACCACCAAAGGCGGCATTATCGTGCTGGTGGTCAGCATGGTTATCGTGGGCTCCATCATGGTGGGCATCATCCCGGGCCTGCCCACGCTGGCCGGCAACTTCGAGGTGTTCTTCATCAACACCATTGGCCTGCCCTTCAATTCGGGCCTGATACTCTTCCTGGCGCTGTTCATCGGGCTGATTTATGTGGGCTTCCGCCTGTCGGTGCAGCACCGCAGCCAGCTGCTGAATACCGGCATGCTGTGCTTCGTGTTCATTTTGATTGGTTACTCGTCCTACCTCATCGTGCCGATTCGGAGCTCTTTCAAGCCCACCATCAACGAAAACGACCCCGAGGACGTGCTGAGCTTCGTGAGCTACCTCAAGCGGGAGCAGTACGGCTCGCGCCCCTTGCTCTACGGCCCGCAGTTCAATGCCCAGCCCGACCACTACGAGGAAGGCGCCCCGCGCTACGCCCGCGACGTGACCAGCGGCACGTACAAGGAAATTTTGCCGCGCCAGCAGGAGCCCGGCTACCGCGACGAGGACAAGATGCTCATCCCGCGCATCTACAGCTACGAGCCCGACCAGATTGCCAACTACAAAAAGTGGGTGGACATTCAGGACGGCGTGAAGCCCACCATGGGCCAAAACCTGGGCTTCCTGTTCCGCTACCAGATGGGCCACATGTTCTGGCGCTACTTCATGTGGAACTTCGTGGGCCGCGAGTCGGACGTGCAACAGGCCGGCGTGGTGACGCCGTTTAGCCCCAGCGCGCAGGCCCTGCCGCCGCGCATTGGCGAGAGCCCGGCGCACAACAACTTTCTGGCATTGCCGCTCATTCTGGGCCTCGTGGGCCTGTTTTTCCAGAGCCGCCGCGACAGCAAAGACGCCTGGGTGACCGGCCTGCTGTTCCTGATGACCGGCCTGGCCATCGTGTTCTACCTCAACCAGCCGCCGCGAGAACCGCGCGAACGCGACTACACCTTCACCGGCGCCACGTTTGCCTTCTCCATCTGGATAGGACTGGGCGTGCTGGGCCTGGCCGAGCTGCTGGGCAAAGTGGTGAAGGCCGACGGCCTGCGCGCCGGCCTGGCCCTGGCGGCGGGCCTGCTCATTCCGGGCATCATGGTGGCCCAGGGCTGGGACGACCACAACCGCTCCGACCGCTACAACTCCGTGGACTCGGCCAAGAACCTGCTCAACAGCTGCGCCCCGAACGCCATTCTGTTCACCAACGGCGACAACGACACCTTCCCACTGTGGTATGCGCAGGAAGTGGAAGGCATCCGGACCGACGTGCGCGTGGCCGTGCTCAGCTACCTGAACACCGACTGGTACATTGCCCAGATGAAGCGTCGCTCTTACAAGTCGGCGCCCTTTCCCATTAGCATGGGCGAGAAGGCGTACGCCCAGGGCACCAACGACATGCTGCCCTTCGCCGCCAACCCGGCCGTGCAGAGCGTGAACCTGAAAGAATTCATCCAACTGGTGTCGGACAACAACCCGCTGCTGCAAGTGCAGTACCAGGAAGACGGCCCCGGCATGATGTCGTTTCCGACGCCCAACTTCTACCTGCCCATCGACACGGTGGCGGTGAAGAAGCTCGGCATCATCCCCAAAGACCGGGAAAAGCAGCTGGTGTCGCGCATGGACTGGAGCATGGGCAAGCGCGCCATCGAGAAGAAAAACCTGGTGATTCTCGACATGATTGCCAGCAACAACTGGCAGCGCCCCATCTACTTCAGCAGCACGGTGAACCCGAGCGACTACATGAACCTGCAGCCCTACTTCCAGCTCGAAGGCATGGCTTACCGCTTACTCCCGCTGAAGGACCCGAACTACGACCCCCGCAGCGGCGAAGAAGGTTTTGTGCAGAAGGACATCACCTACCAGCACCTGCTGAAGGACTTCCAGTACCGCGGCCTGCAAAACCCGAACATCTTCTACGACGAGAACAACCTGCGCTTCCCGGCCAACTACCGCGACAAGTTTGCCCGCCTGGCCAACGCCTACATGGCGTCGGGCGAGGTGGCCAAGGCCAAGGAAGTGGCCACCAAGTGCCTGGAGCTGATGCCCGACAACGCCATTCCCTACGACTACTACTCGCCGCAGCTGGTGCCTGCCCTGGTGGCCGGCGGCGATAAGAAGAAGGCCGACGAACTGCTCGACACCATGACGCGCCGCTCGGAACAGATGCTGGCCTACTACGCCACCAAGCCCGACGCCAGCCTGTTTGAAGACGACCAGCGCGGCTACCTGCTCGGCCTGCAAAGCGTGTACCGCGCCGCCGAGCTCAGCGGCGACAAAGCCCGCAGCGAAAAGGCCATTGGCCTGATGAACCAATACTACCCGCGGTAAGCAGCTGCTTGCTCAGAAACAGAAAAAGGCCAGTCCGCAGCGCGCGGGCCGGCCTTTTTCTGTTTTGCGCTTCAACAAATCATACCCGTCAAGAAGAAGAATGTAGAGACGCGACACTTCGCGTCTCCGGGGCTGCACCGGTAGCTGGCGACCGTTTACCGCCGCCGTTCAACGCCGAGACGCGAAGTATCGCGTCTCTACAACCGGCAGCCGATTTATAAAGGCCAAGAGGCCGGCCCGCGGCACGCTTGGCTTGCGACAGCGCGGGCCGAATGAGCCGTATGGGGTACCCCCTCGACTTCTGTATTGGCTACTTGCGCGCACGCTTTTGCCCATCATG
>DASVTG010000010.1:0-3086 GCA_036387695.1 Hymenobacter sp.
GGCCAGCAGGCCGGCGAAATCGCGCAGCAATTGCTTCTCGTCGTGCTCGGCAAAGCTTTTCACGCGGAAGCGCCACAGCTCCTCCTGTTTGTCGTGCACGAAGTAGCCCACCGACACGCACACCACCTTGCCAAACTCGGCGTAAATGCCGGCTTGCTCAAACATGCTGGCGGCGCTGAGGTGGTCGGGGAGGGGCTCGGCGGCCTGGGGCCGGCCGGTGTAGCCCTGTTGGCGGCGCAGGGTTTCGCTCTTGTGCTCCCAGAGGTGGCGCAGCATCTCGTCGAGGTTTTCGTGGCAGTCCACGCAGGGCACGGTTTCGATGTCGAGCACGAAGAGCTGGTCGAGGGGGGTGCGGTGAAGGTGCTGCATGGCAAAAGCGGCGAAGGCAAGAAGGATATCGAGTAGCCGAAGATACACCCACAGGAGCCAGCAAAGCCCTGTTTTGTCAAGCCCACCTATTTGCTGCTTCGGTTCTACCGCGATGCCAGGGCGTTAGCAAAATTTAATGAGCCCGCTTGTAACAAACCCGGCTTGCGGCGGTACCCATTTCGCCTCAAACTCCACCATCATAGGGCCCAAATCACAAGTTGGGACGGCCCACCTCATGCTTTGGGGCGCCGCGCGTGCCTTTCGCCGGGACCTTTGGACAGTTATTTCACTTCCAAAGCGCTAGGCCACGCCGCTCTGTTTCCCCAGCGTTACGCTTTCATTTATTCGCCGGCCAAAGGCAACCAGAGCCCCGGGCCGGGCATCTTTCAAACCACTCCTCACCTTTCTGCACGCTATGTACCGCCACCTCCTACTAAGCCTCCTGCTGGTAATTTCTGCCTGCTGCTCTACCACTCACGCGCAAACCCCGGGGGCCCCGGCCGCGGCCATCGGCACCGGCTCGCTGACCGGCGTGGTGCTCGATTCGCTCAAGAAAGAGCCCGTGCCCTACGCCACCGTGGTGCTGCTGCCGCCCGCGCCCAACGACAAGGCCATCACGGGCATCGCCGCCGACGACAACGGCCGCTTCGCCTTCACCAAACTAGCGCCCGGCCCGGCCCGGCTGCGCGTGAGCTACGTGGGCTACGGCACCCAAACGCGGGACGTGACCATCACGGCCGGCGCTACGGACGTGGGCACGTTCCGGCTGCCCACGGCGGGCACGGCGCTGGCCGAGGCCGTGGTCATCGGCACCAAGCCGGTGGTGGAAGTGCGGCCCGACCGCATTGTGTACAACGCCGACCAGGACATCACCAACGCCGGCGGCACCGCGGCCGACGTGCTGCGCAAAGCCCCGCTGCTGGCCGTGGACGGCGACGGCAACGTGAAGATGCGCGGCTCGGGCAACTTCAAAGTGCTGGTAAACAACAAGCCCTCGCCCACGCTGGCCAGCAACCTGGCCGAGGCGCTGAAGGGCATCCCGGCCGAGCAAATTCAGAGCGTCGAAATCATCACCACGCCGCCGGCCAAGTACGACGGCGAAGGCACCGCCGGCATCATCAACATTGTGCTGAAAAAAGGGGTGGACCGCGGCCTGAACGGCCGCGTTGGGGTGGCCGGCGGCAACCGCAACTCCAACGGCAACGCCTCGCTCAACTTCAAAAAGGGCAAGGTGGGGTTCACCTCGTCGGGCGGCATAGGGGCTTGGTACGGGCCGAACGAGTTTGAGCGCACGCGCTTCGGCAAGCTGGACAATTCGACCCTCACCCAAAGCGGCGACGGCAACTACGGCGGCCGCTGGTACTACGGCACGGTGGGCCTGGACTACGACCTGAGCGAAAAGCAGAGCCTGTCGCTGGCCGCTTCCCTGAATACCTACCGGGGCAGCAACTTCAACAGCCTGCTCAACACCTTCGTGGTGCCGGGGGCGCCGCAGAGCAATTCGCTGTTCACCCGCACCACCGAAAACCTCTACAGCGGCCAGAACGGCGAGCTGACCGCCACCTACACCAAAACCTTCGCCCAACCCAAGCGCGAGTGGAGCGTGCTGGGCCAGTACGCCAGCAACGGCGGCACCTTCGGCTACGACTTCGACCAGTACAACAACTCCTACACCAACTTGGAAACCCGCCAGGCCAACTACCGGGAGCGCAGCCGCGGCCGCACGCCCGGCAACGAGTACACGGTGCAAACCGATTTGGTGCAGCCCTTAGGCGAAAGCCAAACCCTCGAAACGGGCCTCAAAGCCATTTGGCGCCGCACCGGTTCGGTGGCCGACGTCGACGGCCTGACGCTGGGCCAGGCCGACTTTGTGCGCCTGCCCGACCGCTCCACCGATTTCAGCTACGACCAGAACGTGCAGGCGGCCTACGCCACTTACACGGCCGTGCTCAAAAAGAAGCTGACCATTAGCCTGGGCAGCCGCCTGGAGCGCACGGCCCTGGCCGCCGATTTCCAAACCAGCGACCAGCCCTTCGGGCGCGACTACCTCTCGCTGCTGCCCAACGGCAACGCCCAGTACACGCTCAGCGACAACAACAGCGTGCGCCTGGCTTACAGCCGCCGCATCACCCGGCCCTACATCGACTACCTCAACCCCTTCGTGGACCGTTCCGACCCGCAAAACATTGTGGTGGGCAACCCCGGCCTCAACCCCGAGCTGACCGACTCCTACGAGCTGAGCTTTAACACCAACGGCAAGGCGGGCTCGCTCAACATATCCGGCTCGGTGCGGCGCACCGACAACGCCATCGAGTCGGTGCGGGTGCTGGCCTCCGAGTTGGGCATTCCCGGCGTGGCGCCCGGCGTCACGGCCCAGACCTACCGCAACGTGGCCGCTAATTCCTACTACCAGCTCAATTTTTACGGCTCGGCCAAGCCCGTGACGGGTTGGGACATCAGCGGCGGGCCCGACGTGCAGTACATCGTGCGGCGCAGTCCGGCGCTGGGCATCGAGCGGCGGGGCTTCACGGCGGGTCTCAATTTCAATTCTTCCTACAAACTGCCCAAAAAATTCACGCTTTCGACGTTTCTCTACAGCTCGCTGCCCACGCCCGAACTGCAGGGCCGGGGCGCGGCCAACCTCTACTACCAGATGGGCGTCAAAAAAACCTTCCTCAATGACAAGGCCGACCTGGTACTCAACTTTGGCTCGCCCT
>DASVTG010000011.1:0-2227 GCA_036387695.1 Hymenobacter sp.
CTTTCGCTTTCATGAAAATTCGCACCGGCTTCGGCTACGACGTTCACCAATTGCACGAGGGCCTGCCGTTCTGGCTGGGCGGCATTCTGGTGCCGCACACCCACGGCGCCCTGGGCCACTCCGACGCCGACGTGCTTATCCACGTCATCTGCGACGCGCTGCTGGGCGCGGCCAACCTGCGCGACATTGGCTTTCACTTCCCCGACACCGACCCGCAGTACAAAGGCATCGACTCGAAACGCCTGCTGCACGAGGTGATGCGCCTGCTGCGCGAGAAGGGCTACGAAGTGGGCAACATCGACTCGACCATTTGCCTGGAGCGGCCCAAGGTGAACCCCCATATCCCGGAAATGCAGCGCGTGCTGGCCGCCGTAATGGGCATTTCGGAAGACGACGTGTCCATCAAAGCAACCACTACCGAGAAACTGGGGTTTGTGGGGCGGCAAGAGGGCGTGGCCGCCTACGCCTCCGTGCTCATTCACAAAAACTAGACGATTCCTAACCCGCCCGGAACGATGTAGAGACGCGACACTTCGCGTCTCGTCGTTGAACGATGCGGGAGGGAATCATGCTAACGGCGCGGACGACGAGACGCGAAGTATCGCGTCTCTACATCGTTCTATTACTTGACTTCCTATTATTTTCTCTTTTGCTTTTCGCATGAATAAATCTTCCTTCCTAATTACCCTGCTGGCTCTGGCCTGCGCCGCGCCCGCCCACGCGCAGGACAAAGTGAAAGTCAAAACCAAGAAGGGCCGCACCACCGCCACGGCCGTTCCCGCCGCCCCCGCGCCGGCCGCACCCGTCGACTTCAGCGCGCAGTACGCCGCCCTGGTGTCGGCTGAGCGCCTGCGCACCCACCTGGCCGTGCTGGCCTCGGACGAGTACGAAGGCCGCGAAACCGCTACCAAAGGCCAACACATGGCCGCCGCCTACGTGGCGCAGCAATTCAAAAACGCCGAAATCCCGGGCCCAGTAGCCGGCTCGAAAGACCCCTACCTGCAGCACTTCAACGTGGAGCAAGTGACCTGGGCCCCCGGCGCCACTCTGAAAGTGGGCAAAACCAGCTACGCCTGGCTCACCGATTTCTACGGCATGGGCGACTCGCCGTTTGCCACCGAGACCATCGTGAAGCCCGTGTTTGTGGGCTACGGCATCGAGCAGGAGGGCTACTCGGACTACGCCGGGCTGGACGTAAAGGACAAGGACGTGCTCATCCTCATGGGCGAGCCCACCGCCCCGGATGGCAAATCGTTGCTGAGCGCCGATGGCTCGCCCACCAAATGGGCTGCTGACTACCGCTCGAAAACCCAATTAGCCACCCAGAAAGGGGTGCGGTCGGTGTTTTACGTGAGCTTCAACCCGACCAGCAACTTTGCCAAGACGGCCGCGCGCCTCACCCCCACCATCATGCGGGAGTCGACGGTGCTGGCGGGCGAGAAGCCCAGCCGGGCGCCTTCGTTCTTCATTTCGCCGGCCGTGGGCTTGCAAGTGCTGGGCACCAAGGACGCCGCCATGCAGGCGTACCTGGCCAAAATCAACACCACGAAGCAGCCAGTGAAGTCAACCTTTAAGGTGGCGCCGCTGCAGATTAAGGCCGAGCGCAAGCGCACGCCGATGGAAACCGAAAACGCGCTGGGCTTCATCGAAGGCAGCGACAAGAAGGAAGACATCATCGTGATTTCGGCCCACCACGACCACCTGGGCATCCAGAACGGCGTGGTGTTCAACGGCGCCGACGACGACGGCTCGGGCACTTCGGCCATCATCACCATGGCCGAGGCCTTTGCCAAAGCCAAAAAAGACGGCCACGGCCCGCGCCGCAGCCTGCTGTTCCTGAGCGTAACGGGCGAGGAAAAGGGCCTGTTTGGCTCGGAGTACTACTCGAAGCACCCGGTGTTCCCCATGGCCCAGACCGAGGTGGACTTGAACGTGGACATGATTGGCCGCACCGACGTGGAGCACGAAGGCAAGCCGGACTACGTGTACGTCATCGGCTCGGACAAGCTGGCCTCGGAGCTGAAGGTGATTCAGGAGGAGCAGAACAAGAAATACACCCAGCTTGACCTGGACTACCGCTTCGACGACCCCGCCGACCCGAACCGCTTCTACTACCGCTCGGACCATTACAACTTCGCGGTGAACAAGGTCCCGGTGTCGTTTTTCTTCAACGGCGTGCACGCCGACTACCATAAGGAAAGCGACGAAATCAGCAAGATTGAATTCC
>DASVTG010000012.1:0-2713 GCA_036387695.1 Hymenobacter sp.
AGCTCAGCATGATGGCCTTCTTAATCCTGCTATACTTTCAACACAACGCCCTTCTTGTACATCCAGCTCAGGATGCCCATCCAAATGAGCACCAGCACCACGGCGCCCACCAGCGAAGCCGTGCGGGGGTCGGCGAAGAAGGGCGCGATGCCCCACTCGTATAGCCATTCTTTCAAGCCGCCGGTTTTGCCGTTGGGCAAGGCCAGTTCAACCAGCCCAAACGTGCGCGAGAGCAGCGCCGAGAGGCAGAACACGAGGATGGCGTTGACGCCGTACACCAGCGCCGGCCGCGTCCAGGAGCGGTAGCCCTGCACGTCGCACACCCAATACAGCGCCGCCAGCCCCGCCAGGGCCAGTCCGCCAGTATAAAGCACAAACGGGCTGGTCCAGAGGGCTTTGTTGATGGGAAACCACGGCGCCCAAATCAAGCCCGCGACGACAATGGCCCCCGCGGCCACAAACAGCCACGCCACTTTGGCGGCCGGTTCTTGGTCGGGCCGCCGCAGCCATTGGGCGCTGAGCACGCCCAGTAAGCCGGTGCCCAGGGCGGGCAGGGTGCCGAGCAGGCCTTCGGGGTCCCAGGTTCTGCTGGTTTTCCACAGATGGGCTTCGCCGAAAAGCAGGCGGTCGAGCCAAGCGCCGAGGTTGGTGCTGGGCTCCAGGTTGGCCGGGCCAAAGCCGGGCACGGGCACCACTTGCATCAGCACGGCGTAGCCCACCAGAAAAGCCACCAACAGCCAGGCTTGCGTGCGCCAGCTCGTTTTCAGAAAGATGAAGCTGCAGCCCAGGAACACCAGCGCAATGCGCTGCAATACACCCATCACGCGCACCTCTGAAAAGTCAAACTTTGGGTAAAGCGAGAGCAGCAGCCCCAGCCCAAACAGCACCGCGGCCCGGCGCAGCACCCGCCACAACACCGCGCCTTGCGGGCCGCCGCGCTGCTTCACGCCGTCCAGCGCGTACACCAAACTCACCCCCACGATGTACAGGAAAAACGGAAAAATCAGGTCCGTGGGCGTGCAGCCGTTCCATTCGGCGTGCTCAAAAGGCGGGTAGATGTGGCCCCAGTCGCCGGGGTTGTTCACCAGAATCATGGCCATCACGGTGAGGCCCCGGAACACGTCGAGCGAGATGAGCCGGCCCGGTTGGGAGGCTTCGGCCAACGGCTGGGCCCCGGTGGTGGCCACGGCGGCTTGGGTTGTGGTTTGCATGATTCGACAGGAAAAGGGATGAAGTGGGCTAAAGTTAAAGCAGTTCGTGTCGCGCCTGTCATCCTTCGTCTGTCATCCTGAGCGCAGCGAAGGACCTTATCACGGTTGCGCAGGGAGAGCTGCTGCAAGATGTTCTGGCGTGATAAGGTCCTTCGCTGCGCTCAGGATGACAGGCGTGGCAGTTCAGGCATGAACCTTTTCCACACTAGCCCGGAAGGGAAACCTTGCCCATGCTCACGGCGGGCACTCGCTGCCGCCCGGCCCCAATGGACAAGGGCTGCCCGGCCACCGCTTCGTTGGCCAGCACCGCAAACAGGATGGCTTCTTTGGCGTCGCCGGGCACGCCCAACGCATCGGTGGCCGCAAAACGGGCGCCGGGCAGGTGCCGCGCCAGCGCCGCCATCAGCGCGGGGTTGTGGGCACCGCCGCCACTGGCGTAAATGGCCGCTGGGGCCGGACGGTTGGAGAACGCCGCTTGCACGGCGCGGGCCACGCCCACGGCGCTTAGCTCGACCAGGGTGGCCAGCAGGTCCTCCAGTTTTAGGTCGAGGGTGCCGCTGCGCTGCTGAGCTTCGGCCAGGTAGCGCACGTCAAATAGCTCGGGGCCGGTGGTTTTTGGCAGGGGAAAGGAAAAAAATGGATGGTTGAGCAAGGCGGTCAGCAACACTTCATCCACGTGGCCGGCTGTGGCCAGGCGGCCGTCCTCGTCGTACTGCAAGCCCGGGCGCTGGGCCCGCACCGTGGCGTCGAGCAGGGTGTTGCCCGGCCCGGTATCGGTGCTGAACGCAGTGCTGGCGTCGTCGCCGGTACGGGGCAGGTAGGTGAAATTGGCGATGCCGCCGAGGTTGAGCAGCAGCCTTTCCTCGTCGGGGCAGCTCAATAGCAGAAAGTCGCCGTAAGCCGCTAGGGGGGCGCCTTCGCCGCCGGCCGCCACGTGTTTCTGCCGGAAGTCGCTGAGGGTAATAATGCCGGTGTCCACGGCCACGTGGTCGCCGTCGCCCAGCTGCAGGGTTGCATTCAGGGCAAAGTCCGGGCGCCGGTGCTGGTGCTGGGGGGCGTGGTACACGGTTTGGCCGTGGCTGGCTATCAGGTCCACTTCGGTGGGAGGTATTTGCCAGGTGCGCAGGCAGTCGAGAATGGCGGCGGCGTGCAGCTTGCCCAGCCAGGGGTTGAGCAACGTGAGGTATTCCAAACTCACCTGCTCCCGCGCAAACACGGTGCGAATGCGGCGGCGCGTGTCGTCGTCATACGGCACCGTGCGGAATTGCTCCAACACCAGCCGCGTGCCCGGGCCGTGGCCGGTGAGCCGGCACAGCGCCACATCCAGCCCATCCAAGGAAGTGCCCGACATCAGGCCAATGATGCGCCGACTGGGCTGGCTGGCTATCTGGTGGAGGCGGGCAATGTGGGCGTTCATTCGGAGTGGTTGAATTTCTCGCGGAGGTGCGCAGAGGGAGGCGCAGAGGTTCGCAGAGCCGTTCAACGAATGTATTGAAACAACT
>DASVTG010000013.1:0-2465 GCA_036387695.1 Hymenobacter sp.
ACGGCTTGGAGAACGTGAACGGCGTGCGCGATGTTGAAGGGTTCGACGCCGTGGCTGATGTCCACCACGGGCGTAGTCGGGGCCAGCTGCAACAGCCGCGCTTTCAGCGCCGCCACGTAATGGTCGCGGTAGCCAAAATCGGTTAGCAACGTAATCAATCCCATGCCCGCGTTCGGTAGTTTTTCGTAGTATTGTTAGTCCGCTCGAACCGGGGCAAAAGTAGCCGGTTTGCGCGGAAAGGCCCGTTTCTTTTGGCAGCTCTTTCGCCTTTATTCCCCCTCTCTTCCCACTTGGTCGAAAAAATCATCACCCTCGAAAACATGTCTTTGGTCGATTTCCTCGGCCCCGACAACCAGAATATCCGTCAGTTAGCCGCGGCCTTTCCGGGTTCCAAAATCATCAGCCGCGGCAACGAAATAAAAATCCAGGGCCAGACGGAAGTCATTGCCCGCATCAACGATTTGCTGTCTTCGCTCATCGAGCACTACCACCAGTACGGCCAGATTACCGACAAAACCGTGAACCAGTACCTCTCCGCCACCTCCGAGGAGGCCGAGGGCCGGGTGCTGGCCGCCTCGCCCGACGTCCTGCTGTTTGGCGCGAAAGGGGGAGTCATTAAAGCCAAAACCCCCAACCAGCAGAAGCTGGTCGACGCCGTGATGGCGCACGACCTGACCTTCACGCTGGGCCCGGCCGGCACTGGCAAAACCTACATTTCGGTGGCCTTGGCCGTGCGTGCCCTCAAGAACAAGGAGGTCAAAAAAATCATCATCTCCCGCCCCGTGGTGGAAGCCGGCGAGAGCCTGGGTTTCCTGCCCGGCGACATGAAGGAGAAAGTGGACCCCTACCTGCGCCCGATTTACGACGCCCTGGAAGACATGATTCCGGCCGAAAAGCTGAAGTTCTACCAGGAAAACAAAATCATCGAAATTGCCCCGCTGGCTTACATGCGAGGCCGGACGCTAAACAACGCGTTTGTGCTGCTCGACGAGGCCCAGAACACCACGCCGTCGCAGCTGAAGATGTTCCTGACCCGCATGGGCCCCACGGCCAAGGTGATGGTGAACGGCGACCGCAGCCAGATTGACTTGCCGACCCGCCAGAAGTCCGGCCTGATGCAGGCGCTCGACATTCTGAAGAACGTGCAAGGCATCGGCTACGTCGAGATGACCTCCGAGGACGTGGTGCGCCACCGCCTGGTGAAGGAAATCGTGGAGGCGTACGACAAGTTCGACACCGACGAAATGTCCCGCCAAGCGCAGCAGAGCGGCCAGCGCCGCGACGAGCGCCACGAGCGCCGGCTGCTCGAACTGCAACAGCAGGCCGAACTGCCCGTGAACCACGAGCAGCCCTTGTAAATTTTGCAATCGTGATTTAGAAAAAGGCGCGAACCATCGTTCGCGCCTTTTTCTGTTGTTTCATAAACAGCGTACCCGCGCCACTTTCTATGTCCGCCACCGCTTACCGCGTCACCGATTTGCGTGACCTCGACGCCGCTTTTACCATTCGCGAGCGAGTTTTTCAGGAAGAACAGGGCGTGCCGGCGGCCAAAGAGCACGACGAGCACGACCGCCGCGACGCCCGCCACTACCTGGCCCGTGCCGCCGATGGCACCCCCGCCGGCGCCGCCCGCTGGCGCGAAACCGAAAACGGCGTGAAGCTGGAGCGCTTTGCGGTGCTGGCCGACTTCCGCAACCAGGGAATTGGCGCCGCGCTGCTCCACGCCGTGCTCACCGACGTAAAAGCCGAGCTACCCGACGCGGAAGTGTACTTGAATGCGCAGCTGCGCGCCATCCCGTTCTACGAGCGGCACGGCTTCCGTAAAGAAGGAGAGATGTTCGAAGAAGCGGACATTCAACATTACAAAATGGTGTTGGGGTAGGGCCTGGTATAACTGACAGAACCGTCATGCTTCGACTTCGCTCAGCATGACGGTTCTTTTCCTTTCGTAAAATAGATGCGCTAGCCCAGCAGGGCCGGGCGCTGCGTGATTTCGTGGTAGCAGATGTGGGCCCGGCTGAAGTAGTGAAACACCATGCTTCTGCGGGTTTGGGCCTTGTCGAGGTGGGGCTCGCCGCCGTGCATGAGGTTGGCGTGCCACACGAACACATCCCCCTTGCGGGCCAGGAAAACCTGCTTTTCGATGCCGGCTTCGGCTATTTTCCGGGCGATGGTGGCCTCGTATTCGGTGTATTCTTTGTTGCCGGTGAGCCAGGCGGTGCCTTCGTTGGCGTAGTCCGCGTTGAGGTAGTAGGGCAGCTTGTGGCTGCCGGGGTAGTAGTGCAGCGGGCCGTTGCCGGGCGTGATGTCCTCCAGCGCCACCCAGGCGGCGGCCATGCCGCCCAGCGGAAAGGTGCTCATGTGGATGCTGTCGGAGTGGGTGTGCTGCCCGCTGCCGGTCAGGAAGTTGATGCTTTGAAACAGGGTGGTTTCGTGGCCCAGGAGCGCCGCTATCAGCTCGCGCA
>DASVTG010000014.1:0-4245 GCA_036387695.1 Hymenobacter sp.
CCAGTGGCGGTGGGCCCTGACAATGCCGGAAAAGGCAGCGGCCCAAGTGGGCGCTCCGGCACTGTGTGCTGACAAGTAACCGAAAGTGAGCCGGACCGACTGAACAAAGTCGTGCCTTTCGGGCATAGATGGGAATTCAACCGCAATCTACTTGCCGGAAAGCAATATGGGCGGCCCCGCCTGAAATTTTCACGCCCTGCTTTTGGGCAGGCCTTGGGGCTCTGGGGGTTGTTTTGGCGGGCGTGCTTATTCCACCACCAGCCCAAACTTGGCCACCACGCCCAGCAGCCCCTGCAAGGTGAAGCGCGCGTTGAGCAGCTTGTTGCTTTCGGGGTCGATGGTGAAGCCAGTAGCCGTGGTAAAGTCCGCCCCCACCAGCTGCGTTTTTTGAAACACCGCGCCCGCCAGGGAGCAGTGTTGAAACGCCGCTTCGGAAAGGTCGGCATCGGCAAAATCGGCCTCGTCCAGGTTGCAGCCCACGAAGCGCGTGCCCGGCATGGTGCGCCCCGCAAAGGAGGTGTAGCGCATGTGGCACTGGTCGAAATGCACGCCAAACAGCATGTCGCGGCAGGCCGTGAACTGCAGCCCCAGCAGCTTGCACTCGTCAAAAGCCACGTTCTGCAGGGCCGTGCCCGCCAGCTTCACCGAGGACAAATTGCAGCGCTCAAACAAGCAGTCGGTGAAGCGCACACGGCTGAAATCAGCCCCCGTGAAATCGCAGTTGACGAAGCGGTACTCGTCGAATTCGGGGTGCCCCGCCAAGTGCCGGGCGTCCCACCGTTCGGCCACGTTGTCTGCGGGAAAATAGTCGGGCTTGCGGGCGGGCGTGGGCTTGCGAAGCTTTTTCATGATGAATGGCAGGAACGCGCCAGGGCGCGTTCGGCCGCCGTGCGGGGCCGCGGCGGCAATGGTTAAAACAGGGTTTCTGGAGGATTATTTTCTGCCCGACGCCGAACGCGCGAGGGCGCGTTCCTACAGCTTCACCACCCGCTGCACCTGGTTCAGGTGCGTGCCACGTAGGCGCAGCAGGTAAGTGCCGGCGGTGAGGGACGCGGTGCGGCGGCTAACCATTGCTGGCAGTGTTTCGGCCGTGCCGTGCAGCGACAAAACCCGCTGGCCCAGCAGCGAATACACCTCCAGCGTCAGGGGCTGCGCGGCGGGCGCGCCCGCGATGCGAACGTTGAAAGCACCGGCCGCGGGGTTGGGAAACACCTCCACCTGCGCGCCCGCGCCCGCTTTGGCCGTGGCCGTCACCACGCCGCGGAAATTCAAGCCGATAAGTATCGGGTCGTGGTCGGAGGAGCGGAAGGGGCTGCTGATGTCGGTGGCGGCGCCGGCCGCGTCGTACTGCAGAAACCCCGGCTCGGCGGCGTTGATGTGCCATTTTTCCACGGCCGCGCGGCCCGCCAGGTTGGGCGTGAGCACGGCGTGGTCGAGCGAGCTGCTTTGGCCGTCGAAGACGTAGGAAGTGCTGCCGGGCGCGCCGGCCACCAGCAGGCCCGCAGCCCGCAGAATGTCCATGGGGTCTTCCTCGAAGTTGGCGTTGTAGTCGCCCACGCTCACCACGTAGCGCGTGCCGGCCGGCCGCACCGTGGTGTTGATGAACTGCACCAGCTCCGTGGCCTGCGTCTTGCGGCGCGGGTTGGAGGCCCCCTGGCCGTCGTTTTGGTCGGCGTTGGCGCCGCTGCCGCTGGCCTTGCTCTTGAAGTGGTTGACGACGAGGGCGAAGGTGTCGGCCACGGCCGTGCGGGTGGTGAAAAGCTGGGCCACCGGCGGCCGCTCAAACACGCCGGCAGTGGCCGAAAGCAGCACGTTGCCGTAGGGCGCCACCACGGCGGGCTTGTAGAGAACGGTGCAGCGAATGAGGTCGGTGTTGTTGGGCTGGCCCAGGGCGCCGTCGTTCACAAAGGCGTAGGTGCCCGCGCCCAGGGCCTGGTTTAGCCCGTTCACCAAATCCTGAATGGCCGAGTTGGCGCCCGTCCCGTCGTTTTCGATTTCAATCAGCCCCACCACGTCGGCGTTCATTTGGGCGAGGGCCGCGAGAATTTTGCTGCGCTGGCGGGCAAAATCGGCGGGTGTGCTGGCGCCGCGGGCCGTGGGAAAGCCGCCGCCCGCCCCGTCGCCGTTGAAGTAGTTGAGCACGTTGAAGCTGGCCACTTTCACGCCGATGCTGCCGAAGGTGGGCACGGCGGGGCGCACGGTTGTCACCACGGGCGCGTCGGCGCCGGCCAGGGGCTGCACGCGCCACCGGCTGAAGGCGTAGCCCAGAATGCCGCGCAGGCTGGCCACGGTGCTGCCCACGCGCACGGTGCCGGTGGCGGCGTCGAGGTAGGGGATGGGCGTGGGGTTGGTGGCGGCGCGGCCGTCGTCGAGCAGGAAAGACCTGGCGACGTTGGCGGCCTGGTAGGCGTTCACGGCGGCTACGTTGCCGGCGCCGGTGCTGCTGGTGCCGGCGGCGGGGCTGTCGTTGGGGTCCACGAACTGCGTGGGCTGGTACACCAGGCCCTGCGTCGAAATGTCGAGCTCGCCGCGAGACCTTAGCGTGGAGACATTCGATACCGTAACGGGGGCCGCAAACTGCACCCGCATGCCTTCGAACGGCTCGGCCGCGGCATTCGTGAACGTGGCGTTGTCCAGCACTGCAAAAGCCGGCAATGCGGTGCTGGCCGCCAGCACGGTGATGACCGGGCTGGTGAGCACCGCTTGGTTGAACGACGGCGTGCTGGCGATTTCCTGCACCGCTCCGGTGATGCGCACCTTGTTGCCCACGGCCACGGCAGGAGCGGTTTGCACCACGAACAGGGCATCGGAGGTGGCGGCGTCGCCGTCGGCCCCGGCGGCGTCGTTTTGCACGTAAAAGCCCGCCGGGCTCAGGCCGGGATACACGCCCGTCACCACCGCTTCGACGGTGTAGGTGCCCGACGTGGCCAGCGCCCCGCTGCCCTGAATGGCGCCGATGGTGGTGACCGTTTGCGCCTGGGCCGCCTCGCAAGTTGCCGCAAAAGCGAACGCAAGGAGCAACGTATTGGTAAAGAATTTCATATGGCTAAGCAGTGGGCCCGGTGTATTGGCGGGATACAAAAGTACCTGATTTTAGTCCAGAAGCTAGACAAGGCAAGAAAGAAGGCGGATAGACCCCGAACATTACGCATTGACAACCAGAGTAGCGCTGTGCCAGTAGACGGGCTTGGGCGCAGACCGGCCCTTTTTCTGCTCCCCGGACAGCAACACCGAACCGGGCAAGCTGCGTAAGGCCAGTACCACCTTTCCACTTTTACCGATGCTCCAGGAAACCACTTCTGCCATAACCTCTTTTGAAGCAACCACGGGCGCCGGGCCCGGCTGCGACGAGTCGCGCCGCCAGTTCATCAACCACGCCGGACGCGGCTTGCTGGCCGTGAGCGTGGCCGGGGCCCTGCCCCTGGCCGCGGCCGAAGCCCACGCCGCCGCGGAGGCCGCCGCGCTGCCCCCTTCCGGCCCGCTCGACATCAAGCTGCCGCCGCTCGAAGCTTCCACCGACCCCAAAGGGGCCGAACCGTTCAACCCCGATGCGCCGGAGCGGCGCGTGGGCTTTGCCCTGGTGGGCCTGGGCCACCTCACGCTCAGCGAGCTGCTGCCCGCTTTCGGCCAGTGCAAGCACGCCAAGCTGACGGCCCTGGTGAGCGGCGACGCCGACAAGATGCGCAAAGTGGCCCAGCAGTACGGCATCAAGCCCAGCAGCTGCTACTCCTACCAGACCTACGACAACCTCAAGGACAACCCGGAGGTCGACGTCATCTACATTGTGCTGCCCAACTCCCAGCACCACGAATTCACCCTGCGCGGGGCCAAGGCCGGCAAGCACATCCTCTGCGAAAAGCCCATGGCCAACTCGTCCAAAGAGTGCGAGGAAATGATTGCGGCCTGCAAAAAAGCCGGCAAAAAACTCATGATTGCCTACCGCATTCAGTACGAGCCGCTGAACCGCATGGCCATGAAAATGGTGCGCGACAAAACCTACGGCGCCACCAAGCTCATTGAAATGGTGAACTGCCAGAACCAGGCCCACGACAACCAGTGGCGCCACAAAAAAGCCCTGGCCGGCGGCGGCGCCCTCCCCGACATCGGCCTGTACTGCCTCAACACCACGCGCTTCCTGCTGGGCGAGGAGCCCACCGAGGTGTCGGCCCAGATTTATAACACGCCCGGCGACGCCCGCTTTAAGGAAGTGGAAGAGAACGTGACGTTTACCATGCGCTTCCCCAG
>DASVTG010000015.1:0-7297 GCA_036387695.1 Hymenobacter sp.
TCTGCAAAAATTCATCTCGCTCTGCGACGCTCAGCGCAAGATTGAGGGCGTGTACCAGGGCCGCGCCCGCACCTACGACTTCCGCGGGCGCAAGGTGGCCGTGGTGATGGCCGGCAACCCCTACACCGAATCGGGCGAGCAATTCCGCATCCCCGACATGCTGGCCAACCGCGCCGACATCTACAACCTCGGCGACATCATCGGCGACACGGCGGCCACCTTTCTGCTTAGCTACCTCGAAAACTCGCTGGTGGCCAATCCCGTCCTCAGCCGCCTCGCGGCCAAAAGCCAGGCCGACGTGTACCCGCTCATCAAGCTGGCCGAAACCGGCGACAGCGCCGGCCTCACCTTCGAAGCCAACCACTCGCCCGAGGAAATCAACGAGTACGTGGCCGTGCTGCAGAAGCTGCTGCGCATCCGCGACGTGGTGGCCCGCGTGAACGAGGAGTATATCCGCTCGGCCGCCCAGGCCAACGAGTACCGCACCGAGCCGCCCTTCAAGCTGCAAGGCTCCTACCGCAACATGGCCAAGCTGGCCGAAAAGGTGCGCCCCATCATGAACGACGAGGAAATGCGCGCCCTGCTGGCCACGCACTACGATAACGAAGCCCAAACCCTGACCAGCGGCACCGAAGCCAACCTGCTCAAGCTGCGCGAGCTGCTGGGCTGGCTGAAGGAAACCGAAACCACCCGCTGGGCCGACATCAAAGCCACCTTCGCCCGCAACCTGCGCACCAGCAGCGGCGGGCAGCTGCAAAGCGTGCTCACACAGCTGGAGCATATTGCCAGCGGACTGGGCGGGATAAAGGCGGTGTTGGAGAGGGAGTAGATAATTAAGCTACCGTTTGCTAAACAGCTGGTCGTATTGGATTTTTAGTGCATATTTGCGTAAATTTAACCAAGCAGTTAAACTACCTGGCCAATGGACCTGCAAAAACGCTCCACCGAAGAACTGATTCTGGAAGCCGCGCAAGCCGTGTTTCTGGAAAAGGGCTTGGCCGGGGCGCGCATGCAGGAAATTGCCGACCGCGCTGGCATCAACAAAGCCCTGCTGCACTACTATTTCCGCAGCAAGGAGAAGCTCTCGGCGCTGATTATCGAGCGGGCCATCGGCGTGATACTGCCGCGCGTGATGGCCGTGCTGGACACCGATGTGGAGTTGTTTGACAAAATCCGGCTCGTGGTGGATACCTACCTCACCTTCGTGAGCCGCAACAGCTTCCTGCCCCTGTTCATCGTGAACGAAGTGAACCGCAACCCGCAGTTTTTCTTCCGGACCGTGGTGGAGAAGGAGCGCACCCACCTCGACAAGTTCCGCCGCCAGGTGGAAGAAGCCGTGGCGCAGGGACGCATTCACCCCATCAACCCCGCGCAACTGTTCATGAACGTCATGTCACTGGTCATCTTTCCTTTCCTGGGCAAGCCCATTATTCAGGTAGGGTTGGGGCTCAGCGACGAGGACTTCAAACGCGCGATGGAACACCGGCGAACCGAAGTGGCCGAATTTGTCATCCGGGCCATTCGGGCCTGATATTTTTTTGCTCGTCCATTAACCAAGTAGTTAAATCGCATGGATAAGAAAGGAAAGGGGCCGCCTTCCTGCTTTGGATGGGTGGGCAGGCGACGCTGGGGCAGCCCGCCGCCCTTTCCCTGACGCTGGCCAGGCTCAACGAGCAGTTGCCCTGCGTGCTGCGGCAGGCCAAATCCGATTGTTCCTTGACCCAAGCCACCCCAGTAGGGGGGCACCAATCCCTCTTCCACCCATGGAATTTGTCATTGTCCTGCTGACCCCCATCCTGTTCATGCCCCTGATTACGGGCTATATGGCGCACGGAAACGGACGCTCCTTTTGGCGCTGGTTTGGCATCGGTTTCGCGCTGCCTTACGTTTCGCTTTTACTCATCACGTACGTCGTGCACCGCGACCAGCGGAAGTCCCGGACGGCTCAACCCAATCCTTCCAACGCCAATTTGCCGTGAACGCCTTTCCGGCACATGCTTGCGCGTACATGGGGCTGCTAGCCAGTTGCCAGGCCAAATAACTCGCTTCGACGCGTCGGGTAACTTCATTACCTCCTTTCCTTAAGCTTCACGCATATGGCCGGCGCGAAGTGGCTCGCATGCCCTCGCCGTGCGGGCGGAGTTTAAAAAACTGGTTTACCAATCAAAGTTCAGGCAACTGTGTTAGCTGATGAGTTTCGTAAACTTCCCCAACATTACCGAAAAGCCCCGCCAGCAACTGACGGGGCTTTTCGTTTCTTCAGCGGCTTAGGCGTGCTGCTGCGCGGCGGGGCCGCGCCAACTATTGGTAATTCGCAGTCAACAGGCGCTGCACCGGCGAACTCGGAATTGAACTAGTAGGAGGCGCATAGGTGGTCTTATGGTAGCGCTCAGGCACGAAACCGCACCCGCCTTCGTTGGCTGAGGACAATTCCAGCCACCAATGTGCACAACCAGAAGACGCTTAGCCACGTCTTTGTACTCGCCAGGCCTGGCCCAACCCCATGAAACTACTGAACCTAACGCCCCATGTGTCGTTGCTGCTACTCGGCTTAGGATTGTTTTCTCTGCTCGCTGCCCAACGGGCCAAGCCCATGAGTTTGGAACAAACCCTGCAAGCGAGCGAATGGAAAAAGCGGGTGCTGCTCATTGCCGCGCCCACTGCCGAGCACGCCGATTTCCGCGCGCAAAAGGCTCTATTGGCCAAGGCCCAGAGCCAGCTGGACGAGCGGGATTTTCTGGTGCTCGACGTGCTGTACGACCAGCTTCCTGCCACCGACAAGCAGTATTTAACGAATAAGATTGGGGTTAACCCGTCGCGCTTTGCCGCCGTGCTCATTGGCAAAGACGGGGGCGTGAAAATGAAAAGCGCCCGCCCCATCGCGCCCGCCGCTTTGTTCGGCACCGTGGATAAAATGCCCATGCGCAAGCACGAAATGCAGCGCGGCGTAGTGGACACGGACTAGCCAGAACAGGGTAGAGACGCCACACTTGGCGTCTTCAGGACCGCGCCGGCAGCGAATCGGTGCGACCAATGACCGTCCAACGACTGAGACGCCAAGTGTGGCGTCTCTACCCTGTTCTCCTTTACCCCAACGACTTCGTGAACCCGACTTTAATTTTCAGCTGAAAGTCGGCAATGACTTTGAAGATTTCCTTCAGCGTCACCTGCTCCACTTTGGTCAGGCTTTTGGGGTCGAGGTAATTGTCCGGCGTGGTGTGGTCGCTGATGATTTGGACGGCCTGCTTTTTGAGGCGCACGCCCATCAGGTAGTAGTAGGATTGCAGCAGTTCTTGGGCCTCGCGCTCGGTGAACACGCCCAGGTTCTTCAAAGCCTCCAGCCGCTCGCCGGTATTGGTGGCGAAAATGCGGTGCTTGAGGGCGTACATGCGCACCAAATCCACGATGGGCGACATGGTTTTCTTCAGGTTGAACACCTGCTGCGAGCCCACCGCGAAGGTGCGGATGTTGTTGAAAAACGTGAGCGGCGGCTCGTACTGCAAGGCGTTCACGGCCATGTAGTGGAAAAAACGGTCGCGCGGCTTCTGCACCTCCTCGGCCAGGAATTCGTGCAGCTCGTCCATGATGGTGGCGTCGCCATACAGGTAGCGGCAGTCGAAGGAAGCGGCGAACTGCATGCCGGCCTCGGGGTTCGAGTCGGTCAGCCATTCCACGTAGTTGCGCTTCCAGTGCGAAAGCGAGTGCGTCCACTTGCCGTTCTTGGCCATGAAGCCGCCATCGCAGTAGCTGAAGCCGATTTCGTTCAGCTGGTCGGACACGATTTCGGCGAAGCGCAGAAAGTAGGTCCGCACCAATTCGCGCTGCTCGTTGGCCTTGTCCTCGTAAATGATGGCGTTGTCCTGGTCCGTGAGCAGGGTTTGCTCCTTGCGGCCCTCGCTGCCCAGCACCATGTACACGAACTTGGCCGGCGGCGGCCCCAGCTCGGCAATGGCGTCTTCAATCAGCTTCACGGCAATGGTGTCCGACACCGTGGTGATGACCTGGTTCACGATTTCGGGCTTCACGCCGCGGTCCAGCAGCTGGTACACCATCTCCGGGACTTGCTCCCAGCGGCGCTTGAACTCGGGCACGGCCTGGGCCTGCTTTACTGATTGGATGAAGATGAACGGCGACTGGGCCTGGTCGTCGGTCAGCAGCTTGTTGCGGCTCAGGAAGCCCACGTACTCGCCGTCGGTTTCCACCAGCAGGTAGCGCGTTTTGGTGCGGAACATCAGCAAAATGGCCTCGTACACAAAGGCCCGCGAGCTGATGCTGACCACCGGCGCGTCCACGATGGTTTCTACCGGTTGGCGCGCGTCGGCCAGCCCCGCCACCACCTTGTCGCGCAGCGTGATGTCGGTGACGTAGCCGATGATGTGGCCGTTTTCGTCGGCGTTGGTGATGAAATAGCAGCTGGTGCGGGCCGCCGCCATGCGCTGCGCCACCTCGAAAATGGGCGTGTAGGCCGCGCACAGCACAATGGGCCGCATTTCCAGCGTCTCGATGCGGCGCGAAAACAACTGGTCCGACGCCAGGTAGCTGGAAGCGGCGCTGGTGGCGGGCCGCACAAAGTGGGCGTACTCCTCGTTCAGCATGCGCTGCCCGTAGCGCGCCGTGAAAAAGTGGAAGAAGTTTTCGTAGCCCTGGCACAGGGCCAAAAACTCGCGCCGGTGCAGGAAGTACACGCGGGTGTCGCGCTTGGCCAGCACCGTGCGCAACGACCTTTTCTTGTTCAGCAGCAGCGAGATGCCGCCGTAGCACTCGCCCCGGCGGCTGTGCTCCACCACGCGCCGGTTCTGCTGGCTGTCGTAGAAAAACGTCTCGTACTCGCCTTCCACAATGATGTCGAGCCCGCGCAGCTTGGTGGCGTCCTGGTGGTAAATGATGGCCTCGCGGGGGTGGCGCACCTCTTGCAGGCCCTCGGCCACCTCGGCCAGCACGTCTTCGGGCAGCAGGTCGAAGGGCGCTACGGTGCGGAGAAAGTCGAGCGTGGAGGGCATAATCGGAAGCAAGAGTGATGGAGAGGGCAAAGTTAGATAGCAAGGCCGACCGGTTGCCGGAAGCACGTTCTGGTAAACACCCGCAACCAGTCGGCCCGCCTAGGGCCGGGCGGCAGGCAGACAGCCTTCACCCAATCAGGAAAAACGCCAGCAGCACCAGCGCCGCCCCCGCGATGAGCAGCCACGCGGCCACGCCCACTTTCACGCGGGGCCGGCGCGACGCCGGCGCGAGCGGGCCAACGAGTCCCACCGGCCCCTGTTGGGCCACGGTTTCCTCGGTGATGGTGCCTTGTCGGCACAGCTCAAAAAAGCAGCGCGCCGTGGCCTGCGCGTCGGCCAGGGCGTCGTGCTCTTTGCCCATGGGTTCGTGAAACAGGCGCTGGTACAGCTCGCCGAGGCGCAGGAAGCGCTGGGCCTGGTAGCGCACCAGGGGCCCCGTGGCGCGCATGGTGCAGAAGGTGGGCAATTGGTCGAGCGGGTTTTTCAGGCCGGCGCGGTGGAAACCCACGCCCATCATGTGAAAATCGAGCTGCATGAAGTGCGCCACCACCAGCGGCTGGTAGTGCAGCAAGTCGCGGTGCAGGCGGCGCATCACGGAGTAGCGCGACTCCCCGTGCTCGCGCAAAAAGTCCACCGTGAGGCCGTGCACCTCGCCCGAGGCCGGGCTCAGGTCGTAGTCGCTGGGCTGGATGTAGTGGTTCTCGGCTTTTACTTCCTGGCCGTCGCGGGTGCACACCACCCAGGCCAATTGCACGATGTGCGGCCAGTTGCTCTGGCTGGAATACGGCTTGCCCCAATCACGCGGAATGCCCGAAGTTTCGGTGTCAACGAACAGCAGGTAGTCTCTCACAGCGCGGGCAGCCGGGGCCAATGGGCAAATTCAGATTACGAAAATCCGAATAAATCCGGCAATTGCTCCAGGAGGAATTCGGAACGCGGCTATTCCGGCTGCGAGCGCGACGACTCCCGCTTCAGCAGCTTGGGCTGGAGCACTATTTTGCGCGGCGAGAGCTGGCGGGTGCGTTCCTGAATCATTTCCAGCAGCAGGCGCACGGCGGCGCCGCCCATCTCCTCGCAGTGCTGGTCGACGGTGGAGAGCATGGGGTCGGTGAGCGAAGAGAACGTTTCGTTGCCGAAGCCGGCCAGCGCCAGGTCCTCCGGCACGCGCAGCCCCTGCTTCTTCAAGGCTTGCAGGGCCCCCACGGCCGTGAAGTCGCCGGCGGAGAAGATGGCATCCGGGCGCTGCGGCAGGGCCAGCAGGTGCCGGACGCCGACGGGGCCATCGTCGATGGACATGTCTTTGAACAACACCACCAAGTCCTCTTCCACCGGCTGGCCCGCGTCGCGCAGCGCCTGGCAGTAGCCCTGGTACCGGTCTTTGTAGATGTTGAGGTGCTGCGGGCCGCCGAAATGCGCGATGCGTCGCCGCCCCTGCTCCAGCAGGTGCTTCGTCATTTGGTAGGCGCCCTGGTGGTCGTCCACCACCACGGCGCTCACGTCGCTGCCAGTGAGAATGCGGTCGAAGAACACCAACGGCATGTGCCGCTGCTGCGCCTTGTCGAAATGCTTGAAGTCGTGCGTGGAACGCGACAGCGACACCAGGATGCCGTCGACCTGCGCGTTCATCAGCGTTTCCACGTTCTTGGCTTCGTGGGAGTTGTCCTCGTTGGACTGACACAGCATCACGTTGTAGCCCGCCTGGTTGGCCACTTCCTCCACGCCTTTCACCACCAGGGCAAAGAAGTGTCCGTCGATGTTGGGCACAATCACGCCCAGCGTGTTGCTGCGGCCCTTGCGCAAGGCCGCGGCCAAGTGGTTGGGCTGGTACTTGAGCTGTTCAGCCAGCTTCCACACCCGCTGGCGGGTGGCTTCGCTGATGCGGGAATGCCCACTCAAGGCACGCGAAACGGTGGAAACGGCCAAGTTCAACTCTTGGGCAATGTCCGAAATAGAAGCGCGTTTGGGGGCCAAAGCAGTGGCGGAATAAGTGAAAAGAATTGTGGAAGCAATGCAGCAAAAGTAAGCCGATTCTTTTAGCAGGTCATTCCCTTTCCATACTGCTTTTTTCGGCCTTATTCCGGCCACCTGGCCAGACCACGGCGCTTTGGTGGCCTCCGGTTCTTTCTGAGCAGCGGCATGGGCCCGGCTCAGCAGGAAGAGGCCCGCTAGCAGGCCCTAAGCAAGCAGTATTTGCGGGTTGTGCTAAATCAAGCAAACCTGTCCTTCAAAGCGCTAAGAACAAGCTCAGCCGGACGGCCCCGGTCCGACGCCCTAGGCGTCCGACCGGGTGGTGCCCG
>DASVTG010000016.1:0-5669 GCA_036387695.1 Hymenobacter sp.
CGTGGGGTAGTAACTCAATCGTGAGGACGAAGCGAGCGAGATGCCTCGGCGGCGCTCGGCATGACCGTCTGCGTCGTCCCCACACCTTCTCCCCTCCTACCCTTACACCCTACAAACTACTCGGCACGCCTAACACTTTGCGGAAAAATCCTTACCTTTTACCACCCAAAATTCCCGCGCCATGTTCTCGCTTACGCCCGCTCGTTCTGCTGTTCTTCAAGCCTTGGCCGACACCATTGTTCCGGCGCTGCCCGATGGCAGCCCGCCCGGCTCGGTGGGCGTGAGCCTGGAGAAGCTGGAGGCCGCCATTCGGGAGCAGCCGCAGGGCGCCCAGACGGAATTTGGCCAATTGCTCGACTTGCTGGAGAAGCCGCTGCTGGGCCTCACCTGGTTTGGGCCGCTGAAGCCCTTCCGCAGGCTCAGCCCGGAGCAGCGCGAGCGGCTGCTGCAAAGCTGGGCCGCCTCCAACGTGCCGCCGCTGCGCAAGGGGTTTCAGGCGCTGCGCAAGCTGTGCACCCTGCTCTACTACGGCGGCAGCATGGCCGAAGTGCCCGCCGCCTGGGGCCGCCTGGGCTACCCCGGCCCCGACGAGAAGCCCGTGGACACGCCCAAGCCCATCAAAACCCTGCGCCCGACGCAGGACACGGTGTACGAGTGCGACGTGCTGGTGATTGGCAGCGGCGCGGGCGGGGGCGTAGTGGCCGGCGAGCTGGCCCAGGCCGGGCACGACGTGCTGGTGCTGGAAAAAGGCCCCTACTGCCACGGCTGCGACTTCACCCAGCGCGAAGTGGACATGCTGGGCAAGCTCTACGACGCCAAAGGCGCGCTCTCGACGCAGGACGGCAGCATTGGCATTTTGGCCGGGTCCTGCCTGGGCGGCGGCACCACGGTTAACTGGGCCGGCTCGTTTCGCACGCCCGACTACGTGCTGCAGGAATGGGCCCGCGAGCACGACGCCCCCCAGTTCACCACTCTGGCCTTCAAGGACAGCCTCAATGCCGTGGCCCGCACCATTGGGGTGAACACCAGCTACACCCGCCACAACGGCCAGAACCAGGCCCTGTGGGACGGCTCGACCAAGCTGGGCCAGGAAGTGAAGCTGATTCCGCGCAACGAAAAAGGCCTGACCGATTCGGACGGCCACTTTCGGGCCCTGGGCTACACCTCGCTCGGCGACGCCCACGGCATCAAGCAGGGCACGTTGAATACGTATCTGCTCACCGCGTTTGAGCACGGCGCGCGCATTTTGGCCGACACCAAAGTGGACCGGGTGACCATAGACCACGGCCGCGCCACCGGCGCCGAGGCCGTGCACACCACCGAGGACGGCCGCGCCGTGCGCATCACCGTGCGGGCCCGGCGCGTGGTGGTGGCCGGCGGCGCCATTCAGACGCCGGCGCTGCTGCTGCGCTCCGGCCTGAAGCACCCGCACCTGGGCCGCCACCTGCACCTGCACCCCACGGTGGTGGTGGGCGCCCGCTACCCGCACGCCATGAACTCCTGGCACGGCCCCAGCATGAGCGTGGTCAACGACACCTATACCCAGCTGCACGGCACCAACTTCGGCGCCAAGCTCGAAACGCCGCCCACCCACCCCGGCCTGCTGAGCATGGTGCTGCCCTGGCTCTCGGGCCGGCAGCACCACGAGCTGCTGCGCGACGCCAGCCACCTGGGCTCGTTCATTGTCCTGACCCGCGACCGCGACGGGGGCCGGGTGAGCATCGACAAAAACGGCGCGCCGCTGATAGCCTACACGCTCTCGGACTTCGACCGGAGCAACATGCTGGAAGGCGTGCGGGCCGCGGCGCAAATTCACGTAGCGGCTGGGGCCACGGCCGTGTACCTGCCCCATGGCACCTTGCCCACGCTGCACGCCCAAGACGGCCAGCTCCAAAACCCCGAAGTGCTCGACAAGCTGCCGCACCTGAGCTGGAAGCCCAACCAGTTCGGCCTCTACAGCGCCCACCAGATGAGCACCTGCCGCATGGGCGGCGACCCGGCCACCCACCCGCTCAAAAACAACGGCGAGACGGTGGAAGTCCAGAACCTGTTCGTGGCCGACGGCTCGGCGTTTCCGGCGTGCAGCGGCGTCAATCCCATGCTCACCATCATGGCGCTGGCGCATTTCACGGCGCAGGGCATGAAAGCCAGTGAGGCCCGGTCGGCCCGCACGCTACCCCTCGTCTCGGCTTTGGGCCAGCCCGCGACGACTTTGTAGCAACCGGCCAACTTGCCGCCGGTGCTACTGAGCGACGCGGTGCATCACAAGCGTTTTATCGCCCCCGGCTGCGGTCTTCTGCCCACCAAGGAGGCCCAATTTGCTTGGTACTCCACGGCCGGGCCCAATACGTTTCCGGCATGTGCCGGCGGCACGCCATGCCCCAAGATGCCTCCGGCAGCCGGACCCTTCAGGGAATTCGGGTGGCGGGACGGCCCATGCTTGCGGGGTTTCGGCGCTGGGCGGCGCCGGTGTATTTTGCAGCATGAAAACCCCTGCCGATAAGCGCATGAGCTGGCCGATGCTGTTGCTGCTGCCCTTGGTGGCATTGCTGCTGTTTGGCAATTGTGGCTTGTCGACCACGCGGGGGTTTTTGAATGACCTTGGGCCGGAACGACGCGACCGGCTGCGGGCCTTGGTGGTGCAGCGCCAAGCCCTGCGGGCCGCCGCGCGCCAACGCCTGCGCGGCGCCGCTTTGCAAGACGAGTACTTCCGCATCGAAGGGGTTATTGATGCCCGCGCCGACAGCTTGATTCCGGCTAACAAGGCGCGCAAGTTTCGGAACCGGCGCAACAAGATTGACCGGCAGCTGCTGCGGGCGGGCGCCGCGCCATAGCCGTTAGGGGCCTGGTTTGCGTATGCAGGCGCGGGCAGCCACTTCAGCGCCCTTTTCATATGCCTTCCGTCCCTTTTTTTCGGCCCCAACTGCTACTTGCCGGCGCCCTGCTGCTGGCCACCAGCAGCTGCTCCATTTTCCACCGTAAAAAAGCGGCGCCGGTGGTGGAAACCGTGCGCACGGCCGACTCCCCCACGCCGGCCACGGCCGCCCGCGACCTTGCCGACGTGATGGCCACCGACCTCAGCCTCACGCCCGACCAAACCGCCCGCGTCCGCACCATCCTCAACGGCACCGTGGCGCAGGCCAACGCGGCCAAGGCCAAGTACCCGCCGCAGTCGGCCCCGCTCATGACCGAGCTCAAGCGCATCAACACCACTTCCCAGAAAGAGCTGCTGGCGGTGCTGGGGCCCGTCAAGTTCAAGCAGCTGCAAGCCAACCAGCGCAAAATGGCCGCCGAGATGCGGGAGCGCCAGAAGTAGCCGCGCTACTTACCGCTTATCCGGCTCTGGTGCCATCAGCAAGGGGGCCCCACGTCGGTATCTTCGTACACGTCGGCTAGCGGCAGTCGCAGGTCCAAATCGGCAATCTCCAGCACGTCGGCCGGGTCGCTCAGCACGGTGTACACCCACTCGTTCCCTCGGTGCGCCGAAACCACTCCAGCACCCATGCCGTTTGCGACACCAGGACGTAATGCCGCAACGAGGCCAGCTTTTTGTACTGGTTGAACTTTCGGCTCCGGTCGTATTCGGCCGTGGACGGCGACAGCACCTCCACAATTAACAGCGGCTGGCACCCCAGATAGGGGTCGCGTCGGTCGGCGGGGTCGCAGCTCACCACCACGTTGGGGTAAGCGTAGTGAAAGTGGTCCTGCACGGCCAGCCGCACGTCTTCCATAAACACCTGGCACCCCCTGCCGCGCAAAGCAGTTCGGAATCCCGTGGTGATGTTTTGAGCAATCAAATTATGCGACTTGGTGCCGCCCGCCATCGCCAACACCTCGCCGTCGAAAAACTCATGCCGCACCCCGCTTTGCGCTTCCAAAGCAAAATATTCTTCGGGCGTATAGCGGCGGTGCGCGGCGGGCTGTTCCATGGCGTTAGGGGAAAGCACGAAGTTAAACCCGCTGCCGTTTCTTCCGGCGCCTGGCCACGTTCAGTCCCTCAGCGGCGGCGCGTGAATTCGGCCAGGGTTTTCCACAACCCATCAAAGTGGCTCACCTGACGGCTTTGCTGGCCGGCGTCCGGCTTCAGTTGGAAAGGCGGAACCCCTTGCTCTTGCCGGCGGAGCACGGCAGCAGCACTCAGTGCCCGCAGTCGCAGCGTGTCTTGCCCCAATCGTTGCCACACCAACTGCCGCCCCTCGATTTTCAGCCGTTGCACGTGCCAGCTTTCGGCCGGTTCGTTGGGCGTGTTGAGGTAATAACGGCCCTGGAACCTTCGCAGCAGGCCCGCTTTGGTGCCGGTTAGGCTGAAGATGGTATCGCGCCAAGCCCAGCTGTCTCGCACAGAATCCTTGTCAATCAACTGCAAGTAGTGCAAGTCGCCCTCTTCGCTTCGGTAGGTGCTGTCGCTCCGAAGGCGCATTCCGAGCGAATCGAACTGCTGACGGCTGAGCATCATGCTTAGACGCTCCTGTCGCCACACGGCCGTGCGCCCGACGCAAAGCGACTGGGTTGTGTCGGCCGCCGTGTATACGCCTTGCTGCTGCGTTGGAAAAGACAAGAGGTTGGCTGAATGCACCGGAAACGGCTGAGCAAAATTTACCCGCACATCGTCCTCGCAAGCCGTCAGCAATAAGGCAATGCCGATTACGCAACTGGCGCGTGAGAAGAAGCTGGCTTTCATGGCCTTTCATCCTGCCACCGAGGGCAAGGTAACCCGCTGACCTCCCGCGGTGAATTGCTACAAGTACTTCACCAGCCAGTCAATCAGCCGCCGCACGTTGCCGGTATAGGGCGGGTACATGGCCTTGATGCCGGTGAAGCCCACGCGCTGCCGCATCACGCCCTTTTCGTTGCTGAACGCCAGGAAGCCGGAATGGCCGTGGGCCTTGCCCAGGCCGCTGTTGCCCACGCCGCCGGTGGGCAGCTCGGGGTGAGCGAAGTGGAGCACGGTTTCGTTGACGCCCGCGCCGCCGGCCGAGACGTTTTCCAGCAAATAGCGGCGGTTTTGGGCACTGGCGGTGAAGACGTACTGAGCCAGCGGCTTGAGGCGGGCGTTGATGTAGTCGGCGGTTTCGCGCAGGCTTTTGAAGGTGAGCACGGGCAGCAGCGGGCCAAATATCTCCTCTTCCAGTACGCGGGCGCCGGCCGGCACGTCGGTCAGAATGGTGGGCTCGATGTAGTTCTGCGCGGCGTCGACGCTGCCGCCTGCGGCCACGGTGGCGCCGCGGGTCTGGGCGTCTTCGAGCAGGCCCGCGAGGCGGGCAAAATGGTGCTGGTTCACCACGCGGGCCAGGGAATCGGACGCCTGAATGCCGGCCCCGTCGGGGTTGTAGGCGCGCTGAATGGCGGCCGTGAGCTCCCGCAGCAAGGCGGGCTGCACGCTCTCCTCCACCAGCAGGTAGTCGGGGGCCACGCAGGTCTGGCCGTTGTTGAGGAATTTGCCCCACACGATTTTCTCGGCGGCGTCGCGCAGGTTGGCCGTGGCGTCCACTACGGCGGGGTTTTTGCCGCCGAGCTCCAGCGTCAGACCGCTCAAGTGCTGAGCGGCGGCGCGCATCACAATCTTGCCCACTTCGGGGCTGCCGGTGAAGAAAATATGGTCCCAGGGCAGCTTGAGCAGCTCGGTGGCCACGTCCTTGCCGCCCTGCACCAGCAGCACCTCCTCGGGC
>DASVTG010000017.1:0-5091 GCA_036387695.1 Hymenobacter sp.
GCCCTGCAGGGCCGGGCCTCGGGCGTACAGATAACGACCCCCAACGGGGTGCTCAACGCCCCGCCGGTTATCCGCATTCGGGGCGTGAACTCGATTTCGCTCAGCGGGGCTCCCCTGTTCGTAGTGGATGGCATTCCTACCTTCAGCGGCAACAACTCGGCGGTGGCCAACGTACCAAACAACCCCCTGGCCAACATCAACCCCGACGACATCGAAAGCATCGAAGTGCTCAAGGATGCTTCGGCGGCGGCCATTTATGGCTCTCGGGCCATCGGCGGGGTTATTCTGATTACGACCAAGCGCGGCCGCAAGGGACAGGCCCCGCGGCTTTCGTTCGACAACTGGGTGGGCGTGACCCAGCCGGTACGGTTGCTGAAAGTGCTGGGTGCTCAGGACTACGTAACCATCAAAAACGAGGCCGTGCGCAACCTCAACGCCAACCGCGTAAGGCTGGGGGAGCCCGGCACCAACGTTGAAGGCTTTAAAATTGGACAGGACGCCAACGGCAACAACATCGACACGGACTGGTACGACTACGTGTACCGCACCGGCATCTCGTCGAACCACAGCCTGAATTTCTCGGGCGGCACCGACCGCACGACGTACTTCACGTCGGTGAACTACACCAAGCAGCGCGGCATGCTGGAAAACAACGAGTTTCGACGCTACGGCGCCCGCCTCAACGTGGACCACAAGCTGTTTGACCGCGTCACCGTGGGCACCAACATCAGCTACTCCAACAACCGCAACGACTCGCCTAACTCTGGTTCGGTGGGCGACGCGGCCTTCGGCACTGGTGGCCTGGGGCGCCTGCCGCTGGTATTGCAGCCTAACGTGGCGCCGTTTAATCCCGACGGCACCCCCAACACCTCCGGCGCCGGCCTGGGCGCAGGACCCAACATTAACCCCACAACGAATGCCCCGCTTGTCGGCAACTACTACAACCCGGTGGTGGAACTGGCCAACAACTATTTCACGTCGGAGAGCAACCAGATTCAGGGAAGCCTATTCGCCAACTGGGAAGTGCTGAAAGGCCTGAACCTGCGCACGCAGTACGGCATCGACAACATCACCTTCGAAGACCGTTCATTCCTGACCCCGATTGCCGGCGACGGCTTCTCGACGCAGGGCTCGGCCAGCAACTTCCTCCGCACCAACAAGCGCTGGAACTGGCAGAACACGCTGCAGTATGACCGCACGTTTGGCGAGAAGCACAACTTTTCAGTGCTGCTGGGTAATGAGCAGCAGCAAACCGACGTGCTGCGCTCGGGCTATAACCGTTCCCAGGTAGCCGACCCGTTCTTCACCACCATCCAGGGCAACTTCACCAACATCACCCCAACGGGTGAATTTCAGGGCGCCAACTACCTGGTGTCGTTCTTCAGCCGGGTGAACTACAATTACGCTCGCAAGTACTTATTCACCGTCACGGCCCGCCGCGACGGCTACTCAGCTTATGCCCCCGAAAATCGGTTTGAAAATTTCTACGGCGCGTCGGCCGGCTACGTTATCTCAGAAGAAGACTTCTGGAAAAACAGCGCCCTGGGCAGCAAAGTAGACTTTTTGAAGCTGGTGGGCAGCTTTGGCAGCGTCGGCAACTTTCAGGGCATCGAGGACTTTGCCACGAAGCAACTCTACCAATCGGGCCTCTACGGCTCTCAGCCTACGCTCTACTACTCGCTGGCCGGCAACCCCAACCTGACTTGGGAGATTGGCCGCAAGGCTGACGTGGGCCTGGCGTTTGGCTTATTTGACAGCCGCCTAACGGGCGACGTAACGTACTACCGCAACCTGATTGACCAGTTGATTCTGCCGGCGCCCGCCGCGCCTTCCCTTGGCATTCCGAACGCGCTCGGGCCGGGTAACCTGCAGAACTCCATTCCGGCCAACGTGGGCTCAATGGTCAACAAAGGCGTCGAGCTAAACCTGCGCTTCAATGCCATTCAGAAAGGTAACTTCACCTGGACGGTGAGCGGCAACCTGACCACGCTTAACAATGAAGTGCTCGAGCTAGCCACCAAAGACCAGAGCATTCCTACCGCCACTTCTGGCCTCGAAACGGTGAACTTCACGACTGTAGGCCGTTCGGTGGGCTCCATTCTGGCCGTGCCCACGCCCGGCGTGAACCCACTTAACGGCCAGCGCCTCGTGCAGCGGAAAGATGGCAGCCTGATTCAGTACAACCACCAGGGCACAAGCGGCCTGGGCTCAACGGGCTGGACCCTGGTGTCGACCGGTGCCAACGTGCCTGCCCCGAGCCAGCTGGCCGACGGCGTGTTCTTCGGCCCGGTGCTGCCCACCTGGTACGGCGGTTTCGACAACACCTTCACTTACCGGGGCTTCGACCTGGGCGTGTTCGTGCAGTTCTCGGGCGGCAACTACATCTACAACGGTACCAAGGCCGGCCTCCACGACCAGCGGTTCTGGAACAACGCCACCGATATTCTGGAGCGCTGGACGTCCGAAGCCTCCGGCAACGCGAAGTACCCGCGCGTGGTGTACACCGACAACGTCTCGAACGGCTCGGCCCTGGTGTTGTCATCGAACGTGGAAAAAGGCGACTTTGCCCGCCTGCGCAACCTGTCGCTGGGCTACACTTTCACTTCGGGTTTGCTGAGCAAGGCTAAAATGAATTCAGCCCGCGTGTACGTGCAGGCCCAGAACCTGGCCCTGCTGACCAACTATTCGGGCGTCGACCCCGAAGTCTCGACCAACGGCGGCAGCAACACCGGCGCCGGTGTCGACCGCAACTCCATCGGCCAGGCCCGCACCTTCACGGCCGGCGTTTCCCTGGGCTTTTAATCGCATCAATCCCTCATGACTATCCTCGCAAAACGCATTACCCTGGCCCTGACGACGGGCCTGCTCACGCTGGGCACGCTCAGTTGTAGCGAAGAGCGGCTTAATCCCGCACCGCAAGCTCAGATAGCAAACACGGTGGCCTTCGATACGCCGGCCCGTGTCCTGCTGCAAGTCAACAACATGTATGACTACGTGAAGACGGGCGGCTTTCTGGGCGGCCGGGTGCAGGTGCACAGCGACATCCGCGCCAACGACTTCATCAACCGCACTAACAACGGCGTTACGGGCCTGCTGGTCTGGAACCACACCGTTACGGAGCAGTCGCAGAACGACGTTATCAATACCTGGGGTTTCGGCTTCCAGGCCATCAATCAGATAAACGTGTTTCTGGATGGCCTTACCGCCAACACGGGCAAGTTCGTGGCTCCCATCTTCCCGGCCACCTTCACCGCGACGGCGCTCGGCTACCAAGGCGAAGCCCGGTTTTTGCGCGCTCTTTGCTACTACCACCTGCTGCAGTTCTACGCCCGTCCCTTCGCCGACGGCAACGGCAGCAAGCCCGGCCTGCCGCTGCGCCTAAAAGGCGAAATCAACAACGACAACAACGCCCTAGCCCGCAGCACCGTTGCCGAGGTGTACGACCAGATTCTGCTGGACTTGAAGTTCGCGGAAGACAACCTGCCCCTAACTCCCGCTGCCGGCACGGCCACCACGCGGGCGCACCGCAATACGGCCATCGCGCTGAGAACGCGGGTGCTCCTGACCATGGGCCGCTACGCCGACGTAATCACTGAGGCCAACAAGCTCGTGCCGGCCGCGGCGCCGTTCGTGGCCCCCACTGGCGTAGCTCACGCACTGAACCCGTCGTTACCGGCCGTGTTCGCGGGCGGGACATTGGAAAACATTCTTGCGTTTCCCTTCACGGCCCAGGACGCGCCCGGCACTCAGAACCAGCTGGCTTTCTATTTCCTGCCCCCGCCGCTAGGCAATGGCGAGTACAGCCTCAACCCTGGCGCCGGCGGCATACTAAACGACCCCCGCTGGACCGCTACCGACACCCGCCGCACCAACTTCGTGCAGCTGGTCGGCACCGAGTCATACTTGCGCAAGTTTCCCACCGGTACCCCCTACACTGACCCAGCTCCCGTCATCCGCTACGCCGAGGTGCTGCTGAACCTGGCCGAAGCGCGGGTGCGCTCGACGAACACCGTGGACCCGCAGGCCCTGGCTCTGCTCAACGCCGTGCGCGGCCGCTCGAACGGCGGCGCCTACACGGCCGCCAGTTTCGCCTCGGCCAGCGCCATGGCTGACGCCATCTTGCTGGAACGGCGCATCGAGTTCCTGGGCGAGGGCCTGCGCAACACTGACCTGCTGCGCCTGCTCCAGCCCATCCCCGGTAAATCATCGGTGGGCGCCGTCAACCCCACTGATGCGCTCTACATCTGGCCGATTCCGAACACGGAGCTAGCTGCCAACAGCCTGATGGCCCGCAACTAGGGTAACGGCGCTGCGAAGTTTACAAAAAGAGCGGCTTGCCCAATGGGCAAGCCGCTCTTTTTGTAGGCATGTCCGGCCGGGCCGTGGCGCGTCACCGCCTGCCATTTACTCCCCGCTCACGGCCAGATGGGCGTGGTCGCGCAACACGGTTTGCAGAAAAGGCTCGTCTTGCAGGTCGGTGTAGATGCCCGTGATGGATTTCACCTTGTTGGCCACATCGTTGAGAACTTCGTAGTTGCCGCGGGCGCGGGCTTGCTGCATCAGCTGGCGAATCAGGGCCACGTCGTGGTCGGCAAGCAGCGCGGCTTGCGGAAACACTACTTGGTAGCCGGCTAAGCTTTCCAAGGTCGGCGCAAGGGGCGAGGGCGCCTGCGGGCGCAATTTTACCACCGTGGTGCCGGCGGCCAAGTCCCCGAGGCGCTGCCCGCGGCCATTGGCGGCAATGGTAATCAGGGCCACCAGCCCGCCGAACAGGCCCGTGTCGACGATGCGCAACAGCCAGCGCAACAGGTAGTCGCCCAGGACCGGGGCGGTGCCGTCGAGGCGCATCACCCGGATGTCGCGGGCTTTTTTGCCGATGCTTTGGCCGTTGAAAAACACCTCGCTCACGAGGTGGTAGAAAACGTAAGGAACAATAATTAGCGCGCCCAAAATAACCATGGACGACGTGTCTTTTAATTTGAGGGCGCCAAACACCAACGCCCAAGCCACCACCCAGGCCACCAGGACGATGTTGTCGAGAATAGCAGCCAGGATGCGGTCGCCGAGGCTGGCGACTTCGTATTCGAGGGT
>DASVTG010000018.1:0-5581 GCA_036387695.1 Hymenobacter sp.
CGCGTTCCTACAGATTCTTGCCCAGCAGCATCAGCATGAATGCGTACTGCCGCGCCGTGTCGTCTATGGACTTGAAGCGGCCCGAAGCCCCGCCGTGGCCGGCGGCCATGTCGGTGTGCAGCAGCAACTGATTTTTGTCGGTTTTCATGGCGCGCAGCTTGGCAACCCATTTGGCTGGCTCGTAGTACTGCACCTGCGAGTCGTGCAGGCCGGTGGTGACCAGCGTGTTCGGGTAAGCCTGGCTCTTCACGTTGTCGTAGGGCGAGTACGAGAGCATGTACTTGAAGTATTCTTCATCGGCGGGGTTGCCCCACTGGTCGTACTCGCTGGTGGTGAGCGGAATGCTGGGGTCCGACATGGTGGTCACGACGTCCACAAACGGCACGGCCGCAATTACGCCCTTGTAGAGGTCGGGCCGCATGTTCATCACCGCGCCCATGAGCAAGCCGCCGGCGCTGCCGCCCATGGCAAACAGCTTGTCGGTCGCCGTGTATTGTACCTTTTTGGCTGGGGCGTTGCCGTTGGCGGCATCGTGCGGCTTGGTCAGGTAGATGGAGCAATCCACGAAGTCGTTGAAGCTGTTTTGCTTGTGCAGCATGCGGCCGTCCTCGAACCACTGCCGGCCCATTTCCTGGCCGCCGCGGATGTTGCACAGCGCGTACACAAAGCCGCGGTTGAGCAAGCTGAGCCGGGCCGCGCTGAAGGTGGGGTCTTGCGAGAAGCCATAGGACCCGTAAGCGTATTGCAGCAGCGGAGCGGTGCCATCGAGCTTGGTGCCCTTCTTGTACACGATGGACATGGGAATAAACTTGTTGTCCCGCGACTTCACAAACACCCGCTCCGTCACGTAATCGCGCTTATCGAAGCCGCCGAGCACGGGCTGCTCCTTCAGCAAGGTGCTGGTGCGCGTGCTCATGTCGTAGTCAAACGTGGAGGGCGGCGTGGCCAACGACGTGTAGTTGTAACGCAGCACGGGCGTGTCCTGCTCGGCGTTGATGCCAATGGTGGCGGTATAAGCCGGCTCGTCGAATTGCAGGTAGTGCTCCTGCTTGTCCTTCATGTTCACCACGCGCAGTTGGCGCAGTCCGCCTTTGCGCTCGTTCAGCACAATGTATTCGCGAAAAAGCTCGAAGTTGTCGAGGAAAATCTCCGGGTGGCGAGTCAGCGCATCGGCCCAAGTGGCTTTTATCGTGCTGGTCAGCGGCGTCATCATCAGCCGGTAATTGGGGGCCATCCAGTTGGTGCGGATGTAGAATTTATCACCCAAATGCTCCACCTGGTAGAGGTGGTCTTTCTCGCGTCGTTGAAACACTTTGGGCTGGACCGTGGGCGCGCTGGCATCAACGTAGCGGTACTCCGAAGACAGCGAGCTCACCAGCTCAATGCCGATGTATTTCTTGGACTTGGTGCGGCTAACGTGGACGTTGAACGTGTTGTCGCGTTCCTCATACACCAGCGCGTCGCCCTTAGGGTCGGTGCCCAGCGTGTGCCGGTACACCTGGTAGGGCAGGAGGGTGGTCACGTCTTTTTTGGTGTAAAAGACGTTCTTGTTGTCGGCCGCCCACACCACCTCGCCGCCCGTGTTGTGAATGCGCTCGGGATAGAGTTGGCCGGTGGCGATGTTCTTGAACCGCAGCGTGTAGAGGCGGCGGCTCACGGTGTCGGCGGTGTAGGCCAGCAGCTGGTTGTTGTCGCTCACGGCCCAGTCGCCTATTTGATAGTAGGGCCGGCCCTGGCCCAAGTCGTTTACGTCCAGCAACACCTCTTCCGCTTCCACGGTGCTGCCTTTTTTGCGGCAGTACACGGGGTACTCCGCGCCCTGGTCGAACCGGGAATAGTAGTAGTAGCCGTTGTCGCGGTAAGGCACCGAAGCGTCTTCCTGTTTGATGCGGCCTTTTATCTCGGCCACCAGCTTTTGCTGGGTGGCTTGCGCGCTGGCCATCTGCTTGTCGTAATAAGCATTCTCGGCGGTGAGGTATTGGATTACTTCCGGGTTGGTGGGCTGATTCAGCCAGTAGTAATTATCGGTGCGCTCAACGCCGAAGTTGCTGAACACCTTGGGTTTGATGGGTGCCACCGGTGCCGACTGTGCCATTGCGCCTCCGGCGATTGCCGCTCCGGCCCCAGCGAGGGCAGCTCTTTGTAGAAAATTCATAGTGAGGAGTCTATTGCCGTTTCAAATTCAGCCATGCAGCGCAGAACCGAGGTTCAAGTTAATGGGTAAACCACAAAACAGCAGACCCAAAAAATGGGTCGGCTGTTGAAACCGAGCAAAAAGGCAGGGGCCGCTTAGTTCTTTTGTATGGTGGGAGTTGGTTTTTCGGTGTGCGGGTTCACTTCCGTAAAAGTGCGCTCATTCACCCCCACAAAAATGCCCTTGGAGCTCGGCACCACCTTCTCGGTTTTTCTTGGGCCAACCGCTGTAGGGCAGGCGGCCATCACGTCGGCTCTCCGTACTGCGTGTGGTTGGCTGGTAGGCCAAGCCAGTAAGCACTTGCCGTCGGTTGAAACCCGGTGAACCTTGCCGCCAAAGCCTGCATGCCGCGGACTTTAAGAGATGGCGTGAACGATGGACTGCCCAGCCTTATTTCCGGCTGCTTTACCACCAATTTGGAGTGGTAAGGCAGTCGAGCGTTTGGCCTGGTGCCATTGCTGCAAGGGGCAGGAGACTTTCTTTGGAGAAGATAAGCTGATTATATTTAGTGAATTGAATAAACTCTTGGGCTGATGCGCTCGATGCCGCTTCACTGCCTTTTTCCCTGCCGCCATGCCGTCTGGTTCTTGTGCCTTGCGGGCCCTTGCCCGACTCGCGTTCGCCCTGTTGCTGCTTTGCGCGCCCGAAAAGGCGCAGGCCCAACACGAAGCCGACAACTGGTACTTCGGGGAACGCGCAGGATTTACTTTTGAACAAGGCGGTCCGACCCCCGTGTTCGACGGCCAGCTTATGACGGCCTTCGCCTGCGCGGTCGCCTCGGACCCGGCCACGGGGCAGCTGCTGTTTTACTCCAACGCCGAGCGGGTGTGGAACCGCATGCACCAAGTCATGCCGAACGGCAACGGCCTGCGCGGCAGTAACTTCGTCAACCAAGGGGCCCTCATCGTGCCCGTGCCCGGCCAGGCCCGGCGCTATTACCTCTTCACCCTGCGCCAGCCGGTGCAAGACCGGGCCTGCGCCCTGTTCTATTCCGTGGTGGACACAGAGCTGGACGCAGGGCGGGGCGACGTGGTGGCCACGGGGAAAAACGTGCCCTTGGCTGGCGGCCTCACCCAGAAACTCACCGCCGTGCGCCACGCCAACGGCCGCGACTACTGGGTGCTGGCCCACCAATGGGGCAGCGCCGAGTTCCTTGTCTACCCCGTCACCAACCAGGGCGTCGGGGCCCCGACGCGCCAGGCCGTTGGCCCGGCCCACCCGGCGCAGCCCGCCGACACGGCCCGGGGCGAGGGCACGGCCGGCTTCTTACGGGCCTCGCCCGACGGCCGTCGGCTGGCCGCCGCCGTGGCCTTTGGCGTGGAACCGTTCGGCTTGTTCGACTTTGACGCGGCCACCGGCACCGTTTCCCGCTACGTGAACCTGGGGGCGCTGCAAGATGGCTACGGCGTGTGCTTCTCGCCCGACAACTCGAAGCTCTACGTCCAGAATTTTACCCGGCTGCCCGGCAACTCGGGATACAACGTGCTCAGCCAGTATGACCTAGCGGCAGGCGACGACGCGGCCGTAACCGCCTCCGGCCGCAGCGTGGTAGCGGGCAACCCCGGCACCAACGTGCGCGCCACGACCGATGGCGGCGTGTTTTACGCGCTCCAGAACGGCCCGGACGGCCGCATGTACGGGGCCAGTGCGTACACCGCGGCCGGGGCGCCGCCCGGCGAAAACGGCCTGCAAACCCTATTCGTGCTGGAGCGGCCGAACGCCGCGGGCTTTGCGTGCGCGCTGCGCGCTCAGCGCTTTGCCTTCGGCGGCCGGTTCGTGTACGGGGGCTTGCCCAACTTTTTGCAGCACACCTTCAACGGGCGCGAACCCACCAAGGCACCGGCGTGCGCGCTTGGCCCAGCCGCGTTTTACCCCAACCCGTGCGCCGAGGCGTGCTTCGTGCGCTTGGCCGGCGAGTGCGCTCAGCCTTACGCCCTGACCCTGTACGACGCGCTAGGGCGCATAGTGGCTCGGTTCGCTCGCACCGGGGCACCCGACGAACTCCCATTCTCAGTGGCCTCCCTGGCAGCAGGCCTATACATCGCTGAGCTACGGTTTTCACGCCAAGTAGTGTACCACAAATTGGTCAAGCTTTAGAAAGCGTTTCCCGCGTCCGGGTTGATGCCGCCTGCAACACGCAAAAAGAGGCTCCCTATCTAAAAAGCAGCTTGCAAGAGCGGAGTGTAAAAGAAGTGCTGAGCATGAACAAAAGGTGAGTAGCGAAATAGCTTGCCAAAGCAAGAAACGGCTGGCTCCCTTGCGGAAACCAGCCGTTCTCAAACGTTAAGCTTTGCTTACTTCTTCGAGTCCGCGTCGGGTGCTTCTGGCGTTTCGGCCGGGCGCTCGTCGCTGGCAAGGTTCTGAGCTTCGCCGCTTTTCGTCACGGCGAAAGTCAGGTCCTCGGCGCCTTCGGCGTAGTCGGCGGTGATGACGTCGCCGTGTACTACTTGGGCCTTCAGGATTTCTTCAGCAATCGGGTCTTCGATGTACTTCTGGATGGCACGGTTCAACGGACGAGCACCGTACTTGGGGTCATACCCTTTGTCCGACACGAAATCCTTAGCGGCTTCCGTCAGCTCGACACGGTAGCCCAGGGCTTGCACCCGCGAGAGGAGCTTGCTGAGGCTGATGTCGATGATTTTGTGGATGTCCTTTTTCTCGAGCGAGTTGAAGACAATCACGTCATCCAAGCGGTTCAGGAACTCGGGCGAGAAGGTTTTCTTCAGGGCGTTGGTGATGGTGCCCTTGGTCAGCTCGTCCATGTTAGCCTCACGGGCCTTCGTGCCGAAGCCGATGCCGGCGCCGAAGTCCTGCAAGTCACGCGCCCCGATGTTCGAGGTCATGATGATGATGGTGTTCCGGAAGTCCACCTTGCGGCCCAGGCCGTCGGTCAGGATACCGTCGTCCAGCACTTGCAGCAGCAGGTTGTACACGTCCGGGTGAGCCTTCTCAATCTCGTCAAGCAGGATAACCGAGTAGGGCTTGCGGCGGATTTTCTCCGTCAGCTGGCCGCCTTCTTCGTAGCCTACGTAGCCGGGAGGCGCGCCCACCAGGCGCGATACGCTGAATTTCTCCATGTACTCCGACATATCAACGCGCACCAGCGCATCTTCTTTGTCGAAGAGGTAAGTAGCGAGCACCTTGGCCAGCTCCGTCTTACCCACACCCGTCGGGCCGAGGAATACGAACGAGCCGATGGGCTTCTTGGGGTCCTTCAAGCCAACGCGGGTGCGCTGGATGGCTTTGACCAGCTGCTTGATGGCTTTGTCCTGGCCAATTACTTTGCCTTGCAGCTCCTCGTTCATGTTGAGGAGTTTCTGGCTTTCGTTCTGGGCCACGCGCGAAACGGGGATGCCGGTCATCATGGCGATAACCTCGGCCACGTTC
>DASVTG010000019.1:0-4819 GCA_036387695.1 Hymenobacter sp.
AAATCATATTAGAGTTTCAGGGGCGTTAGCAGGAGTCACGCTTGAAATTCATCTGAAGAAGGTGTGCATAAACCATGGCGTTATTTTCAAAAAAGCTCACCCAACAATTACTGATTTTAATGAGGAATTGAAAAAAAACGAAATGATTGATGTACCAACTTGGCGCTTGATTCAGAGACTTGGCGACATTAGAAATATGAGTGTTCACTCTAAAGACCGTGAGCCAACTGCCGATGAAGTTGAGGATTTGATTAGAGGCTGCGAAAAGCTTATTGCAGAACTTTATTAATACCAACCCATGCCCTCCGGTACCCTGCTCATCATCGACGACGAAGCGCGCTTGCGCCAGCTGCTGGCCCAGGTGCTGGAGCTGGAAGGCTACACCGTGCTGCAAGCCCCCGACGCCCACCGCGGCCTGGAGCTGCTGCAGCAACACGCCGACGACGTCCTGCTCGTGATATCGGACGTGAAGCTGCCCGACGGCCACGGCGTGGACCTGCTCCCGCGTTACAAAGCCGCCGCCCCCGACGCCGAAGTGGTGCTGCTCACCGCCTACGGCACCATCCCCGACGGCGTGAAGGCCATGAAGCTCGGCGCCTTCGACTACCTCACCAAGGGCGACTTTGAGCAGCAACTGGTGGTGGTGGTGGAGCGCGCCGCCGAAAAAGCCCGCCTCCGCAAGCGCGTGGCCGAGCTGGAGCGCCGCGTGGGCGAGCAGTACCGCTTCGAGTCCATGATAGGCGATTCGGTGGAGCTGAAGCGGGTGCAGAAACTGGCCCAGCAAGTGGCGCCCACCGACAGCACCGTGCTGCTGGAAGGACCCACCGGCAGCGGCAAGGAGCTTTTTGCCCAAGCCATTCACCAGGCCAGCGGGCGGCGGGGCAAGGCCTTCGTGGCCGTCAATTGCAGCGCCTTCCCCAAAGATTTGCTCGAATCCGAGCTGTTTGGCTACAAGAAAGGGGCCTTCACCGGCGCCCTCACCGACAAGAAAGGCCTGCTGGAAGAAGCCAACGGCGGCACCTTGTTCCTGGACGAAATCGGTGAGTTGGAGCTGAATGTGCAGGCCAAGTTCCTGCGCGTGCTCGAAAGCCAGACCTTCACCAAGCTCGGCGACACCAAGCCCACCAAGGTGAACGTGCGCCTGGTGGCCGCCACCAACCGCAACCTCAAGCAGGAAGCCGACGAAGGCCGCTTCCGCCCCGATTTGTACTACCGCCTCTCGGTGTTCATCATCCACGTGCCGCCCCTCAAGGACCGGCCCACCGACGTGCCGCCCCTGGCCCAGCACTTCCTGCAGTACTTCGCCGCCCGCCTCAGCAAGCGCCTGCCGGGCCTCGAGCCCGAGTGCCTGAGCCTGCTGCAACGCTACCCCTGGCCCGGCAATGTGCGCGAGCTGAAAAACGTGTTGGAGCGCGCCGCCATCCTGGCCCCGGCCGGCGAGCCCCTGGCCGCCGACTTCCTGCCCGACGAATTTCATGCGCTGGGCCGCCCGCCCCGCCCCGGCGCCGACGCGGCCGACGAAAGCCTGCGGGCAATGGAAGCGCGCCACATCGGCAAGCTAATGACCGAGCTGGATGGGAACAAACCCGAAGTAGCTAAGCGCTTGGGCATTGGCCTCACCACGCTCTACCGCAAGCTGCAAGAATACGGGCTGGAGGGGTAACCTCTTCGCAAAATTTGAGTAAGAGGCCTTCGATGAAGTTTAGATGAAGAAGTGCGGCCTCTGCTTTGGGAAAGCCTCATGGCTGGCCGCCTTCATTTGGCATTGCCAGGGTACAAAACAAGCGGCCAACCGAACCCAAAAGCAACGCGCCTCCCGCGCTTTCCGAGTGCGATAGCAACCGGCTGGTAGCGGCTCAAAGCGCTGGTTGAGCAATTTGCGCTCAATGTTCACAAGAAATTGTTGCTTCCGTGGTTAGATTGCGGGGGTAACGGCTACCGGCAGATGGCTCTAAAAATTCTTTTCCTTTCTCATGCTTTTGCGCCCGCCATTGGGGGCATCGAGACTAGTTCTGAGTTTTTGGCCAATGCCTTTGTAGCCGCGGGCCACGAAGTGCGCCTCATGACCACCACCGCGGCCGCGGGCGAAGACTTTCCGTACCCGGTCATCCGCACCACCTCGCCGCTGGAAATGCTGCAGCACCACGCCTGGGCCGACGTGGTGTTTGAAAACAACCCCTGCCTGCGCCTGAGCTGGCCCAAGGCGCTCTTCGGCACGCCTTCGCTCGTGGTGCTGCACACCTGGATAAACCGGCTCGACGGCACCATCGGCTTTGTCGACCGCGTCAAGTTCCGCTGGCTGGCGCGCGCCAACAAGGTGGTGGCCATCAGCGAGGCGGTGCGGCGGCGGTGCTGGCCCCAGGCCACCATCATCCACAATTCCTACAACGAAGACCTGTTCCGCATCCGCACCAAGGAGCGGCCCCAGGACTTTGTGTTTTTGGGCCGGTTGGTGTCCGACAAAGGCGCCCAGCTGGCCGTGGCGGCGTTCATCGACCTCGTGTTTACCCACCCGGTGCCGGAGCTGAAAAACGCCCGGCTCACCATCATCGGCGAAGGCCCCGACCGGGCCGAGCTCGAAGCCATGGCGGCCGCCCTCCCCGACCCTTCGCGGGTCCGGTTTGCCGGCTCGCTGCAGGGCGATGCCCTGGTGGAGGAGCTGAACCAGCACCGCTTTCAGTTCATTCCCTCTACCTGGGAAGAGCCGTTCGGCATCGTGGCCCTGGAGGGCATCGCCTGCGGCCTCATTCCGATTGCCTCCGACGGCGGCGGCCTCCCCGATGCCATCGGCGAGGCCGGCGTCACCTTCGAGCGCGGCCAGCTTTCGGCCCTGATTGCCGCCACCACCGCGCTGGTGCAAAGCCCCGAAAAGCAGGCCCGGTGCCGGCAAGCGGCCCCCCGGCACCTAGCCGGCTTCAGCTCCGAAACCATCAAGCAGGAGTTCCTGACTGCGCTGGAATCCGTAGCCAACGGCCGGGCCAAGCAAGTGGCGAAGTAGCGAAGAGGCCGTGAGCGCTTTATCGCCTCAAGCAGGACCGTTGTGTTTGGGTAGGTTCTTAAACGTGGCCTGGTTGTAACGACCAAATAGCTTGGGCGATAAAGTGGCTGCAACTTTGCCCCGCCTGCCGGTCATTTGCCCTGCCCCTGCGGGGCGACCAGGCTCTTCTCGTTCGTACGATGTCGCTAAAACTTAAAATTCGGCTCAGCGTCTTTCTGCTGCTGCTTTTGTTGCTGGGCTTGGGCGGCTACGCTTTTTTCGTCATCAACTACCTGGAGCACGGCGCGCACGGCATCGAGCAGGCCGACTTCGACGTGGCGCGCTCCACCGTCCTGCTCTTTCTGGCGGCCGGCACGGCGGTGGGAATCACCCTGATGGTGCGCCTGCCGCGCGTGGTGGTGCGCCCGCTGCACCGCCTCACCGTGGACATGGAACGCGTGGCCGGCCCCGGCCCCGCCACGCGCGTGGCCGTGGGCCGGGCCGACGAAGTGGGCACCGTGGCCGCCGCCGTAAACCGCATCCTGAGCCAGGCCCAGGACGAGCGCCGCGCCACCCTGGCCGAGTTCATCACCCAGCGCTACCGCATGGACAGCCTCGTGCGCAGCCTCGACGAGGGCCTGCTGATGCTGGACGAGCACGGCGTCATCGTGCTGGCCAACCCGCTGGCCTGCGACCTGCTGGGGCGCCCCCAGCCCGAGCTGCTCGGCCAGCCGGCCGCCGCCCTGGCCGAAACCAACGACACCCTGCGCGACCTGCTGGCGCAGCTGGCGGCCGGCAACCTGGCCGGCGACGCCGTGCCCGACCCCGTGTTTACGTTTCCGCACAAGGGCGAGGCGCCGCATTACCAACTGTGCATCAGCCCCATCGAGGCCACCGATTCGGGGAAGGGCCACAGGGCTTTTGGCGGCCACATCCTGACCTTGCGCAACGTGTCGGACTTCAAGAAGCTCGACGAGGTGAAATCGGCTTTTCTGGCCACCATTTCGCACGAGCTCAAAACGCCCCTGGCCAGCATCAAGCTCAGCCTGATGCTGTTGCAGGACGAGCGCACCGCCCCCGCCGAGCGCCAGCGCCTGGCCGGCGGTATTGGCGAAGAAACCCAGCGCCTGCTCAACATGGTGGGCCAGCTCATCGACGTGGCGCGGCTCGACGCCGGCGCGGGCATCAAGCTCAACGTGGCGCCCGTGCGCCTGGCCGAGGTCATCGACTACGCCACCCGCACCGTGCGCCCGCAGCTCGACGACAAGCGGCTGCAACTCTGCACGCAGGTGCCCGACAACCTGCCCGAAGTGCAGGGCGACGTGGAAAAAACCACCTGGGTGCTCATCAACCTGCTTTCCAATGCCATCCGCTACTCGCCCGCCGAGGCGCCGCTCACCATTCAGGCCATGAAGTGGGGCGAAATGGTGCGCGTGAGCGTGGAAGACCAGGGCCCGGGCATCGCGCCGGAACACCACAAGCACATTTTTCAGCGCTTTGCCGGCGTGCCGGGCGGGCCCGCGCAAGGCGGCAGCTCGGGGCTGGGCCTGAGCATTTCGCGCGAATTCATCGGGGCCCAGGGCGGCACGCTGTGGGTAGAAAGCAAGCCCGCGGCCGGCAGCAGCTTCCTGTTTACGCTGCCGGTGGTGGTCTAGTGCAGTTTTCAGGTCGGTATACGTGTTTGGAGGAAGTTAAAAGTTAAAGGACATCCTAATCTGTCTTTTAATTTTTAACTCTCAACTTTTAACTCGCTATATGAACTACGAAACCGCTCTAAACGGGCATTTACAGCGGTTTCCGGGTTGGTGGAGAATCCTTCGGGCGTTCACGTTTAACGACGAG
>DASVTG010000020.1:0-1777 GCA_036387695.1 Hymenobacter sp.
CTGGCTGGCGAGCAGCTGGGACTAAAGCTCATGTACCTGGACGGCGGCAGCGGGGCCCAAAACCCGGTATCGGGCGCCATGATTGCGGCCGTGCGCGAAGCCGTGGCCACGCCCATCATCGTGGGCGGCGGGCTGAATTCGGGCGAGAAAGTGTACGCGGCCCTGGCCGCGGGCGCCGACGTGGTGGTGGTGGGCAACCACATCGAAGCCGAGCCGGAGTTTCTGGGAGAGGTAGCGGCCGTGGTGGCTTCCTTCAACGCAATGGCGCACACGCGGGAAGTGGTATCGTAGCTGCCAAAGCTCGTGATTCACAATGCCTTTCACGTGCCGAGCGAAACAGGCGAGTCGAGCTTTGTAAGCTTCATTTGCAGTACCTTTCCCGCATCTCGGAGACTGCCGTTGCCCGTTCGTATGCGTCCTTTCTATCTTTTGCTAGCTGTCTTGCTGGGTGTCGCATCGGCTTGCGGTGCAGCTTTGCCCGGCAGCCCCGCCGACAGCCTGCGCCAGCGGTTGGCCACCCAAGCCGCCGATTCAACCCGCGTCGTGCTGCTGTCGAAGCTAGCCGGCGAATATGTTCAGACCGCTCCGCTGGCCACCATTCAGTACAGCAAGCAGGCCTTGCAGCTGGCCCAGCAGCTAAAGTTTGAGCCGGGCGAAGGCCACGCGCTGGTGTGGCTGGGGGCCGGGTTCCGGGAAACCGGCAACTACCCCGCCGCCCTTGAAATGGGCCTGCAGGCCTTGCGCATTGGCGAAAACCTGGACGACCCCAAGCTAACTGGCCGCGCCCTCAACGCCTTGGGTTATTTGAATTACGAACAGGGCAACAGCAGGCAGGCCCTGACCTACTTTTTTCGGGCCAAGGCCTTGGCCAACAAAACGCATAGCCTGTTGCTGTTGACCAGGGTGACGGGCAACATCGGGGCGGTCTACCTGCAGCTGAACCGGCTCGACTCGGCACTGTATTACTTCCGGCGAGGTTTTGCGCTGGATGTTAGCCAGCAGGATTTGAGCAGCGAAGTGGGCGACGAAGCCATGCTGGGCAACGTGTACGCGGGCATGGGCCAGCTTGCGCAGGCCCGGCGGCACTACCGGCGCAGCGCCCGCCGGGCACGCCCGCAGCACATCACCTATGCGCTGTGCTGGTCGTACCTGGGGCAGGCCCAGCTGTTCCTGCGCGCGGGCCCGGCCGCAACTGATTCGGCCGCGTACTTTGGGCGCCGGGCCTTGGCGGCCGGGCAGCAAGGGCACTACCCAAAGGGCATTCTCGACGCCAGCCAGCTCCTGGCCGGGGTGGAAGTGGCGCGGCACGACACGGCGGCGGCGTTTCGCTACATCACCATGGCCAACGCCACGCGCGACAGCTTGTTTAGCCGCACCAAGATGGCGCAGGTGCAGGCCCTGGCCGTGAGCGAGCAGCTGCGCCGGCAGGAAGCCGCCGACCAACGCGCCCAAGGCATTGCCGAGCGCCGTCAGCTCTGGCTGTTGGCGGCGCTGGCGAGCACCGTGCCCGCGCTGCTGCTGCTGAGCCGCAACAACCGCCTCAAGCAGCGCGCCAACCGGCTGCTCAACTCCCAGAACTCGCAGATTGCCAGCCAGCGGGACACGCTCCGCTCCACCCTCAACCAGCTGGAGGCCACCCAGATTCAACTGGTGCAAGCCGAAAAAATGGCTTTTTTGGGCGAGCTCACGGCCGGCATTGCCCACGAGCTGCAGAACCCGTTGAATTTCATGAAAAACTTTGCCGAAGTCAGCACCGACCTGGTGGAGGGCATGAACG
>DASVTG010000021.1:0-4457 GCA_036387695.1 Hymenobacter sp.
GGCCTCGGCCGAAGGCATCATCTGCGTGGAGAAAATTGCCGGCCACCACCCCGAGCCGCTCAACTACCAGAACATCCCCGGCTGCACCTACGCCTCGCCCGAAATTGCCAGCGTGGGCTACACCGAAGCCGAAGCCAAGGAGAAAGGCTACGACATTCTGGTGGGCAAATTCCCCTTCTCGGCCTCGGGCAAAGCCAGCGCCGGCGGCGTGAAAGACGGCTTCGTGAAAGTCATCTTCGACAAGAAGTACGGCGAGTGGCTCGGCGCCCACATGATTGGCTCGAACGTGACCGAGATGATTGCCGAAGTAGTGGTGGCCCGCAAGCTGGAAACCACCGGCCACGAAATCATCAAGTCGGTGCACCCGCACCCCACCATGTCGGAAGCCGTGATGGAAGCCGCTGCGGCGGCTTACGGCGAGGTGATTCACTTATAATCACATGCTCTATGCAGTCAAAAAAGGCCCGGCCGTATAGCCGGGCCTTTTTTCGTTTTGGCAGGTTTACAGTTTATACATTAGCTAGATGAACCCCACCGAAAACATTTTACTCTACCAAGCGCCCGATGGGCAAACGCAACTAGAAGTGCAACTGGACCACGAGACGGTGTGGCTGACACAGGCGCAGATGGCGGAGCTATTTGCCGTTTCCAGACCAAATGTCAATATTCACTTGCGTAACTTGTTCAAGGAAGATGAATTAGAAGAAATTTCAGTTAGTAAGGATTCCTTACTAACTGCTGCAGACGGCAAAAAGTACCGTACCAAATATTATAATCTCGACGTCATTATCTCCGTTGGTTACCGGGTGAAATCATTGCGCGGAACTCATTTCCGCCAGTGGGCCACTAACGTGCTGCGCCAATACCTCGTGCAAGGTTATGCCCTAAACGAAAAACGATTGCGCGAGAGCGCCCGTCAGCTAGCTGACCTCAAGCGGCTGGTGCAGCTGCAAGGCGACGTAGCAGTGAACCAAGAATTGACTTCCAACGAGTCAAACGCCTTGCTGCGGGTGCTAGGCGACTACGCTCGCGCGCTCGATGTGCTCGACCAATACGACCACCAGCGTTTGCGGGTGCGCGGGACAGCGACGGAAGAGCCGTTCGAACTGACCTACGAAGCGGGACTGGAAGCCGTAGACAGTCTGCGCAAGCAGTTCGGTGGTAGTGCCTTGTTCGGGCGGGAAAAGGACGCGTCATTTCAAAGCTCAGTGCGAACTATTTACCAGAGCTTTGGCGGCGAAGACTTGTACCCGAGCGTAGAAGAAAAAGCGGCCAATCTGCTTTATTTCGTGGTAAAGAATCACTCGTTTTCGGATGGCAACAAACGTATTGCCGCTTTCCTATTCGTGTGGTTTCTGGACCGGAACAAGTGCCTTTACCACCCCAACGGCACCCGGAGACTAGCCGATAATGCCTTGGTGGCCCTCACACTGCTCATCGCAGAGAGCAAGCCCGAAGATAAAGCCACGATGGTAACGCTGGTGGTAAACCTGATTAATCAAGACAACTAGTCCGGCACCGTTTCTGCCGCCACGGCTGGCACCTTCGCCGCCTTCGGCTTTTGGCTCACCAGCCACACGCCCAGGAAGATGAGCACCGCCTGCCCGGCCTTGCCCCAGGTGAGGTGGTCTTTGCCCAAACTCACGGCGATGAGCACGGCCAGCACCGGCTGCAGGTAGATGTACACGCCCAGCAGGGCGGGGGAGGCGTATTTCAGCGCCCAGTTGTTCAGCAAATAGGCCAGGATAGTGAGGAAGACGACCATATAGGCGATTTCCAGCCAGATGTAGAGCGGGAAGCTGGCGTAATTGGCCGTGAAAACTTCGCGCCAGCCGAAGGGCACGGCGATGACCGCCCCCACCAGAAAGATGCGCAACAGCACCGTGAAGGCGTGATACTTGCGCATCAGCGGCTGCACCAGCACCAGGTAGAGGCCAAACACGGTCGCGTTGGCCAGAATGAAGATGTTGCCCAGCGTGGCGTGCGGGTAAACGGCGGCCTGCGCGTTGCGGCTGAGGATGAGCGACGCCGCGCCCGCCGCGCCCACCGCAATGCCCAGCACCCGGGGCAGGGTGATTTTCTCGCTCAACAATATCGCCGAGGCAACCACCACCACGATGGGCGCGATGGTTTGCAGCAGCGAGGCGCTGATGGGCGACGTCAGGTTCAGGCCCGAGAAAAACAGCAGCTGATTGACGCCAATGCCGCAAACGCCGCAGGCAATGGCCCGTAGGTTATCGGCCCGACCAATGATTTTATCCTGCGGCGCCACGAAGTACTTGATGACGGCAAAGAACAGCACGGCCCCCAGAATGCGCAGCGTGACGATGCCAAATGGCCCCATGAACCGCGGCATCACGTCTTTCGACAAACTGTAATTGGCTGCGTAAATGACGGCGACGAAAAAGAGGGCCGCGTGAACGCGGAATTGGTTACGCATGAGCTGAGAAGGGCTTGGACGGCGAAGTAGCGCGAACTTTGCAGTTCGCGTCCCCGCGCCGTCAGAACTTGTTCGCGTCGGAATCGTTCGGAGACGCGAGCTACAAAGTTCGCGCTACTTATGTCTTCCCTTTTTCCCGACGACGAACCTTCCGCTTTCACCCCGCTGCCCGCGCCCGGTCCTGACGCGCCCCTGGCCGAACGCCAGCGGCCGCGCCGCCTCGCCGACTATGCCGGTCAGCAACACTTGGTGGGCGAAACCGGCGTGCTACGCCGCTACCTAAATTCCGGGCGGCTGCCCAGCCTCATTCTGTGGGGCCCGCCCGGCGTGGGCAAAACCACCCTGGCCCACTTGCTGGCCAGCGAGCTGAAGCAGCCATTTTCGGCCCTGAGCGCCATCAACGCGGGCGTGAAGGACGTGCGCGACGTCATCGACAAAGCCAAGCGGCAGCGCGGCACGGTGTTGTTCATCGATGAAATTCACCGTTTCAGCAAGGCGCAGCAGGACGCGCTGCTGGGCGCCGTGGAAAACGGAACGGTGACGCTCATTGGCGCCACCACCGAAAATCCGTCGTTTGAGGTGATACCTGCTTTGCTTTCGCGCTGCCAGGTGTACGTGCTGGAGCCGCTGAGCGCGGAAACCCTGCGCGGGCTGGTGAACAAAGCCTTGACCGAGGACGAAGCACTGAAGCAGAAGAAGGTCAAAATAAAAGAAGACCACGCCCTGCTGGCCCTCAGCGGCGGCGACGCCCGCAAGCTGCTTAACCTCCTGGAAATAGTGGTGCAGAGCACGCCACCCGACAAAAAGGGCGTGGTTCAGCTCACCGATGCCGTGGTGCAGCAGGTGGCCCAACGGCCGCTGGCCAAGTACGACAAGGGTGGCGAGATGCACTACGACGTCATTTCGGCCTTCATCAAGAGCATGCGCGGCTCCGACCCCAACGCCGCGCTTTATTACCTGGCCGTGATGCTCGAAGGCGGCGAGGACGTGAAATTTATTGCCCGCCGCATGCTCATTCTGGCCTCCGAAGACATCGGCAATGCCAACCCCAACGCGCTGATGCTGGCCACCAGCTGCTTCCAGGCCTGCACCGTCATTGGCTTGCCCGAGTCGGACCTCATTTTGGCCCAAACCGTGGTGTATTTGGCCACTTCGGTGAAAAGCAACGCGTCCTACACGGCCATCCGGGCGGCGCAGGCCGAGGTGAAGGCCAACGGCGTGCACCCGGTACCCGTGCCGCTGCGCAACGCCCCCACGCGCCTGATGAAGCAGCTCGGCTACGGCAAGGAATACGCCTACTCCCACAACGGCGAAGGCAATTTTGAAGAGCAGGAGTTTCTGCCCGACGCCCTCAGCGGCACCCGTTTCTACGAGCCCGGCCAGAACCCGAGCGAGCAGAAGATTCAGGAGCGGCTGCGCGGCTGGTGGGGCGAGAAGTACGGCTACTGACCACAGATTGAACGAATTTTAACGGATGAAACGGATTTTTTGTGGTTTCGCGTGGGGGTTTCGTTATCATGTAATGAACATTGAAACCAAACGATACAGCCTCATGTAACTTGCCACCGGTTAGGTAGTGTTGCCTGAAGCCAAGGGGGCGCAAAACCACAAAAAATCCGTTTCATCCGTTAAAATCCGTTCAATCTGTGGTCCAATTTTTCAAATATGTGCTCGCGACCATTGTGGGGTTGCTGGCCTTTTCTTTTCTGGGTTTTTTGCTGCTGGCCGGCATCATCGGGGCCGCCGCTAGCGCCGACGATACGAAAGAAGTAGCCGCTAATTCGGTGCTGGAGCTGAAGCTGAACGAGCCGCTGACTGAGCGCGGGCGGGACAGCAAATTCAATTTTGGCGGCAATAATTCGGCGACTGGCCTCATCAACCTGAAAGAAGCCATTGGCCGGGCCAAGGGCGACGGCGACATCAAAGGCATTCTGCTCAACCTCGACATTGTGCAGGGCGGCATGGCCTCGTTGGAGGAAGTGCGCGACGCGCTGCTGGACTTCAAGAAGTCGGGCAA
>DASVTG010000022.1:0-3510 GCA_036387695.1 Hymenobacter sp.
TTCGGTTGCTGAGGGCGGCAAAAAATTCCACCGGGCCAAAAGACAGCTTCATGTCCACGTATTCGGCCCCCACGCCGGGGTGCCCCGCGTATTTGTCGTACAGCAAAAACAGAAGCTTGTCTTCTTCGTCGCTCATCGCCGACTTGAGGTCGTTGGTGACGGGGTGCTGGCTCAGAAAGGCGCTGTTCTGCGGCCCGGTGCCTCCACGAATTCATTCCACAAATTCTGGGGATAATTGATGAGCGGGGTCACGGCAGGGGCAAACACTTCGCCCGGGTTCCAGGTCGTGACGTCGTGCCGCCGGATGTGGAGGCTGTGGTCCTGGGAGTTGGCGTAGCCGTCCTTGCCGTTGTAGGCGATGGTTCGCCTGATGCACTGCTCGTAGAATACCAGGTCGGCGGTGTTGTAGCGCGCCTGGTTTTCTGCGCTGGCGCGGAAGTGGGTTCTTCGCGAGAAGTCGGCCACTGGGGCCACGGGCTGCAGCACCCGCCCCGCCCGGGCCAGCCGCGTTTTGTCGGACACCACCACGTGCCCCGGGGCCGACAGGCCGATTTTTCCGGCGCGGGCCATCCGCTGCTTGTCAGGCAAATGCTGCAAAGGCGTGTTTTTCATGAGCGCATTGTTGGTAGTGAGCACCGCGCGACGCGCCAATGCCGGCGCCCCGCAATGGCTAAGCTACGAACTTTCCCGGCCCGCTGTTCCCAAACCAGCCCTGCCGTGCCCAGGGACAGGAGCGGCTGCACAATGCGCTTGTATCCAGTTTATCGGCAACCAGTTGTCAGCCCAACAAACGCCCCGTCAACCGCCTTTACCATCAGCCAACAATTCCTACCGCTCGTCATTTCGATTGAAACAAAGGGCATTTTGGTTAAACCCGCCGTCTTCCTAGCCGGGACCTTTGCTTCATCATTTAACCGAACACATTTCCTGATGAAAGCAGTAAGAATTAACGCATTTGGCGGGCCGGAAGTCCTGCAAATAGAAGACGTAACGCGGCCGGTGCCGGCAGCCGACGAAATCCTCGTCAAGGTGTACGCCAGCGGCGTAAACCCGGTCGACTGGGTGGTGCGGGAAGGCGGCAACGACGCGCTGCGGCCTTACCTGACCCTGCCGCTGACGCTGGGCTGGGATGCGGCCGGCGTGGTGGCAGAGCTGGGCAGCGAGGTAACCGGATTTAAAATTGGCGACGCCGTGTACGGGGTGCCCAACTTTCCCGGCGACGGCAGCTACGCGGAATATTGCGCGGCCAAAGCCAGCCAGTTTGCCCGCAAGCCCCAAAGCCTTGGCTTTACCGAGGCGGCGGGCGTGCCGCTAGCCGGCCTCACGGCTTGGACGGCCCTCTTCGAGCAAGGCCAGCTGCAAGCCGGCCAGCGCGTCCTGATTCAGGGCGCTTCAGGCGGCGTTGGGGGTTTCGCCGTGCAGTTTGCCAAGGCCAAGGGGGCGTACGTCATCGGTACAGCGTCGGCTGGCAACCTGGAGTATGTCCGGCAGCTGGGGGCCGACGAGGTGCTTGACTACCGGACCCAGCCGGTGGAGGACCTTGTGCGCGGCGTGGACGTGGTGCTGGAAGCCTCGCCCCTGCGCGACAACGCGGCACGCGTGAAGGCCGTGGCCGCGTTGAAGGAAGGCGGCATCTTGGTCAGCGTCAACGTCGATTTTCCTTTTGACGAGGCCGTACAGGCGGCCCTAGCCAGCAAGAAGGCCACGGGCGAGTTGTCGAACAACCAGCCCCGGCAGGAATGGCTGCAGGAAATTGCCCGGCTGATTGACGCGGGCCAGGTGAAGGTGGTCATCAGCAAGGTGTACCCGCTGGCTCAAGTGGCCGACGCCCACCGCGAAAGCCAGACGTGGCACGTACAAGGCAAGCTGGTGCTGGAAGTCGTGAAAGAGGCGGAACAAGCCGAAAGCCTTTTAACCCGATAAACGCGTCTTAGCACCACTCAGCGAAAACCATGCAAATCGACCGCAACGGCAGCCTACCGACCACCAAGGCCCCCGAGAAGAACTTCACCGGCGACGTGTACATCAGCAATTACTTGGAGCGCGCCGCGCCGAGCCGGTTGGTCAGCGCCACGGTGGCCTTCGCCCCCGGCGCCCGCACGCCCTGGAAAGTCAACCCGCTGGGCCAGACGCTGCTGGTGACGAGCGGCGTGGGCTGGGCACAGTGCGAGGGCGAAGAGGTGGTTGAAATTCGCGCTGGCGACATCGTCTGGTGTCCGCCCGGACAGCGGCATTGGGACGGCGCCACGCCCACGCACGCCATGACCTACATTGCCATCCAAGAAACCTAGGCCGTCGCGTTTGGGGAGAAGGTGACGGACGAGGAATACCGAAACAACTCTCAATCAACAACATGAAAAGTGTGACCATACGGCCCGCCCCCGCCCGCCGCAAAAGCCAGACCGGGCCCGTGCGGGGCCAGTTGGTGCTGCAAATCCGCCCCAACGACGAACCAGCATGAGACGCTTCACCACGATAAGCGAGTTTCACGAGTTTGTGCAGCTGCCCAAGCCCCAACATCCGCTCCTGAGCGTGGTGGACGTGGGCACCGTTCCGCACCGCTACGGCGCGGAGCCCACGGTTATGGTTTTCGATTTCTACTGCATTTCCGTTAAGCGCATGCGGAATGTTTACATGAGATACGGGCAGCATCCATTCGACTTTAACGAAGGCGTTATGTCCTTCATGGCTCCCAACCAGGTCTTTAGCATGGCAGATGCCGGCCACGGCGAGGAAGTAGAAAAATCAGGGTGGGCAATCTACATCCACCCCGATTTTCTGTGGAATACGCCGCTGGCCAAAACCATTCAGCAGTACGACTTCTGGGACTATGCGCTTAAGGAGGGCCTGTTTCTTTCCGCGGGGGAGGAGGCCACCATCCTGGGCATCATCTTCGCCATCCAGCAGGAGTATGCTTCCACAATTGACCGGTTCAGCAAGCCCATCATCGTGTCGCACCTGGAAAGCCTGCTGCAGTACGCCGACCGGTTTTACCACCGCCAGTTCCTCACCCGCGAAAAGGCCAACCACGAGGTGCTCGAACGCTTGGAAACCCTGCTGCAAGCGTATTTCAACAACGACAATCTCCTGGAAAGGGGCTTGCCCACCGTGCACTACGTAGCCGATAACTTGAACGTGTCGCCCAAGTACCTCAGCAACCTGCTGCGCGTCCTGACCGGGCAAAACACGCAGCAGCACATTCACGCCTATTTGATAGCCAAAGCCAAAGAGAAACTATCCACCACCAGCCTGACCGTCAGCGAAATTGCCTACGGCCTGGGTTCGAGCATTTGCAGTCGTTCAGCAAGCTGTTCAAAGCCAAAACTACCCTTTCGCCACTGGAGTTTAGGGCTTCTTTCAATTGAAAATCAGATCGCGCGGGCCTGTGGCCCGTGCCGACTATCCGCAGGCCTCCGGCCTGCAACGGTGGAACGATTTATCCATTACACGGCGCGAACGACTGCGGGCCGCAGGCCCGCGAATAGTGGGCACGGGCCGCGGGCCCGCGCC
>DASVTG010000023.1:0-10499 GCA_036387695.1 Hymenobacter sp.
AGGATAATCAGCAAGAGGGTTTACTGCCCATTCCATAAAGAATTTGTACACATCCACAGAGGGGAAATAACCGTTCATGAGCTTGAAATTAAAAGCGGGGCCATTTCCAAAATCTGGGTTGATGCTTCTCAAAATGGAAGCATTATTCTTCTCTGTATTTGCTAGTTGAAGCCCGCAGTATTGCTGAGTCAACAACAGGTTCCTTTGGAATAAATGCTTATCAAGTAGCAGCATGTGAACTGACTCTATATTGTTGGAGCATTCGCTCTATCCTTCCTTCACACCTGAATCACGGCCACGTTGTACGCCTTCTCAATCGGCGCATGGTTGGCGGCAGCAATCCCCTCCGAAAGGACTTTGCGGGTTTCCAGCGGGTCAATCACGGCGTCGACCCAGAGGCGGGCCGCCGCGTAGTGGGGCGAGAGTTGCTCCTCGTAGCGGGCCTCAAGGGTTGAATTTTGCTTTAAATGAAAAGTTAGCCACACCACACCCTACTTACTCCCCTACTGCCAGTAAAGCCTGCGCCTCCAGGTCGTGTGAAAAGCGGAAATCCGTCTCCCTCATGCGCTCGAGTATCGGCCGTAGCGCAGGCACTACGCCCGCTTTCGTGGCCCGAATGAGCACCCCCAGCGTGCCTGTTAGCTGCACCCCGAGGCGGTCAGCCACCCGGCGGGCTTTGTAATCGTCCAACACGACGGTGCTACCTGGTTTTTCCAGCCCCAGCGCAATGGCGCTCGACTCGCCCGCATCCAACTGTTTGGCTAATTCCTGCTCCTTGCGACCATTGTGGGCGCTTTCCAATTGTATCCACGCCGGCAACGGCCGGCCAAACTCGGCCGCGACCACGGGCGTAGTCACCACCGTGCCATATAAGCGCCGCAGCACCTCCAACTCCCCAATTTTGGTGAGCACAATCAGGCAGCTAGTGTCAGCGATGACGACCTCAGGCATTGGCGATGTCGCGGGCCAAGTCACTGGCCGGGTAGTTGAACAGCGACACCCCATAGCGCCCTAATGCCTCGGCAAACGCGGGCTTGCTCAATCCGGCCAGTTCCGCCGCCTGCCCCAGCGACAGCTTTCCTTCTTCGTACAGCCGCGAGGCCACGAGCATCGTCAGTTCGGCGGCGCTCATGTCCAGCGAATCGGGCAGGTGCAGGGTCAGGGTTTGCATGGGGTGTCTAGTGGGATGGTTCCTCTAAGTTACGGAAGGCGCGGTGGCAGGTGAAGGTGGCGGTAGTTTTGCCCGCGCCGTTGCAGCCGGCCAAGAGGCAGAGTGGTTTCATCCTAGAAGGCGCTTGTATTCCAGCGGTGCCCACTTCTTAAACCAATGAATATTATCTAAAGGAGCGACCTCAATACCATTATTTGCCAGTTTAACAAATGGCTGAGGAATCCACGCAAAGAAGATTTTGCGCCCATTTAATTCAAGCTGATGAAACCAAGTGTCAATCGGAGGACAGTCCCAAATATCAAGCAGCCCCCCGGATTCTACCTCTGGCGCACCGTCTGCCGTGCTATCTTCGAATTCAGCAACCAATATTTCTCCATTGTATTCTGCATCGGAATTAGTCAGCTTTGCTGCTTCTTTTATCTCCAGTTGCTTTTGGAATAGCTCGGAGTAGGAAAAACCGTTGACGTCCTGATGAGGGTCAACGGTCCAGTTGGCAATAAAGCAAAAGCCGCTGTCTTTGTGCAAATATCCTGTTTGCAATTCGAATTCAATGACTGGTTTTCCGTTGCACACCGGGTTTATGCTGCGCAGTATTGAAGCAGAGTTCTTTTTCGTGTGCTGCAACTGCTGCTCACAGTATATCTGTGTCAGGCGCAGATTTGAAAGAAACACAGCTTTATCAATGGGCTCCATACTTTAAGACTTGCTTTGGAGATGAAAAATTACACCTGAATAACCCCCACGTTATACGCCTTCTCAATCGGCGCATGGTTGGCGGCAGCAATCCCCTCCGAAAGGACTTTGCGGGTTTCCAGCGGGTCAATCACGGCGTCGACCCAGAGGCGGGCCGCGGCGTAGTAGGGCGAGAGCTGCTCCTCGTAGCGGGCCTTGATACGGTCGAGCAACTCCTTTTCGGCTTCGGGGGTGATGACTTCGCCTTTGGCTTTGAGACTGGCCACCTGGATTTGCAGGAGCGTGTTGGCCGCGGCGGCGCCGCTCATTACCGCCAGCTGGGCCGTGGGCCAGGCCACGATAAGGCGCGGGTCGTAGGCTTTGCCGCACATGGCGTAGTTGCCGGCCCCGTAGCTGTTGCCCACGATGACCGTGAACTTGGGCACCACCGAGTTGCTCATGGCATTCACCATCTTAGCGCCGTCCTTGATGATGCCGCCCTGCTCGCTCTGGCTGCCCACCATGAAGCCCGACACGTCGTGCAGAAACACCAGCGGAATGCGCTTCTGGTTGCAGTTCATGATGAAGCGCGCCGCTTTGTCGGCCGAGTCAGAGTAGATGACGCCGCCCATCTGCATGCCGGTTTTCTTGCTCTTCACGATTTTGCGCTGGTTGGCCACGATGCCCACCGCCCAGCCATCGATGCGCGCCAGCCCGCAGATGAGCGTCTGGCCATACAGGTCCTTGTAGGGCTCAAACTCCGAGTTATCGACCAGCCGGTTGATGACTTCCATCATGTCATAAGGCTTCACCCGGTCCGAAGGCAGCAGGCCGTAGAGTTCCTGCTCATCAAGGGCGGGCTTGGCGGGCGCTACGCGGCTGAATCCGGCCGTGGCCTGCCCGCCTATCTTGTCGAAGATGTTGCGGATGTGCTCCAGGCACTCCTCGTCGGTGTCGAACTTGTAGTCCGTCACGCCCGAGATTTCGGAGTGCATGCTCGCGCCGCCCAGCGCCTCGTTGTCGATGGTTTCGCCAATGGCTGACTTCACCAGGTAGGAACCCGCCAAGAACACCGAGCCCGTGCCGTTCACAATCATCGCCTCGTCGCTCATGATGGGCAGGTAGGCACCACCGGCCACGCAGGGCCCCATGATGGCCGAAATCTGCACGATGCCCATGCTGCTCATCACCGCGTTGTTGCGGAAGATGCGGCCGAAGTGCTCCTTATCCGGGAAAATCTCGTCCTGCATGGGCAGGTACACGCCGGCCGAGTCCACGAGGTAAATAATGGGCAGCTTGTTTTCGATGCTGATTTCCTGGGCCCGCAGGTTCTTCTTGGCAGTGATGGGAAACCAGGCGCCGGCCTTCACGGTGGCGTCGTTGGCCACCACCACCACTTGCCGCCCGGCCACGTAGCCGATGACCACCACCACGCCGCCGCCGGGGCAGCCCCCCTCCTCTTTGTACATGCCCTCGCCCGCAAAAGCGCCGATTTCAACCTGGGCCTCGCCTTTGTCCAGCAAGTAGGCAATTCGCTCGCGAGCCGTGAGTTTGCCCTTGGCTTTGTGGGCTTCGATGCGCTTCTGGCCGCCGCCGAGGGCCACTTTCTGGAGCTTTTGGGTGAGGTTGAAGCTGAGCTGCTTGAGTTGGTCTTCGTTGCGGTTGAACTCGACGTTCATAAAGGATGCGGTGGGATTTTTGAAGAGAATGAGCACAAAAAAATCCGCCCGGAGGCGGATTTCAAAGGTACGGGGTAGGAACGCGCCTTGGCGCGTTCCATCAAGGCATTGTTGGCCCACACTTCGTCGGCCGGGCGCCGAACGCGCCGTGGCGCGTTCCTACTTAATTGTCGTTTTCGTTTCGGTGTCCGTTTTGGTACCGTTGGGCCTGGTGGTCGTGGTTTCCACTTCCGTTTTGGTCTTTTTATCTTTGCCGCCGCCGAACACCGAGAAGTGCACGTAGCGCTTGGGGTTGGCTTTGAAATCGACCAGCAACTCGTTGGAGCTGGCCGTGGTAGCAGCCAGGTTGTTGTAGAGCGTAGAGTCGCTGAGCAGCTTGCCCATCGACCCGTTTTTGTCGTTGATGGCGCGGTTCAGGCTGGCCACGGTGGTTTGGGCCTCGGCCATGGTGGCGTTGAGGCGGCGCAGGGCCGGGCCCACCGGGGCGTCCTTCAGCGAATCGGACAGCTGCGAGAAGTTCACGGCAATGCGGTCGAGCTTGGACGTGGTTTTGTTCAGCGCGGAGCTCATCTGGGCCAGGTTGCGGGTAATCTGGTTGATGTTGGCCTGGTTGTCGATGATGAGCTTTTGCAGGGCTTCGGTGCTGGCGCGGGCGCCAAGCAGGGTGCTCTGGATGTTGGTTTCGGCGTCTTTGTTGATGATGCCGTTCACGTGGCGCAAGGTGGAATCGAGGCTGGTGAGCACGGGCAAGGCGCGGGCTTGCAGGGCCGTGGCCAGGCCGGCAATGCCCGAAGCCGACACCGTTTTCAGTTCTTCGCCGCCGTCGTACGTTTTGCTGTTCCGGCCCAGGGTGAGGGTGATGGTTTTGGAGCCCAGCAGCGAACCGCCCAGGCTGGCGACGGTGGAGTCGCCGAGCACAATGGACTTGTCCATTTCCAGCGCAGCGCGCACCACGTTGCCTTTTTCGGGCTGCAGGTCCATGCTTTTCACCTGCCCCACTTTGATGCCGTTGAGAATAACCGGCGCGCCCACGTTCAGCCCGTCCACGTCCGGGTAGGTGGCGTAGTAGGTGTGGTCGGAAGACAGAATGTTGCTGCCGCGCAGAAAATTATAGCCGATGACGAGCGCGGCGATGGCTACCAGGGCGAGAAGCCCCACTTTTATTTCTTTTGACACGGGAAGGTGAATGAGTGAGTGAGTGAATAAGTGAATGAGCAAAGCAAGGGAACGCAGCAAATGACGATTTGAGCCTAAAACTCTTCACTCATTCACTTATTTGCTCATTTACCGGCAACGTTAGCCACCTTCCAGCTCGCGCTTGTATTCGCGAAAGGCGCGGTAGATTCCTGCCGCCATATACGACTGGTTGGCTTTGTTGTTGAGGTAACGTTCTTCGGTGGGGTTGGTGAGGAAGCCGGATTCGATGAGCACCGAGGGCATGGTCGACTTCCAAAGCACGATAAACCCGGCTTGTTTCACGCCGCGGCTGGGCCGCTTCACGCTGGTGCGCAGCTGCCGGTCTACCTGCTGGGCAAACCGCAGGCTGTTGGTGATGTAGGCCGACTGGAACAGCGAAAACATGATGTGACTTTGCGGCGAGTTGGGGTCGAAGCCGTTGTAGCGGGCCTGGTAGTTCTTTTCCTGCAAAATCACCGAGTTTTCGCGCTGGGCCACGCCCAGGTTGGCGGTGGTCTTGTGCAGGCCCATGGTCCACACTTCGGTGCCGTGACTTTGGCTGGGCCCGGCGTTGCAATGAATGGAAATGAACAGGTCGGCGTGGTTGCGGTTGGCGATGGCCGCGCGCTCGCCGAGCTCCACAAACACGTTGGTTTTGCGGGTGTAAATAACTTTCACGTCGGGCATGTTGGCCTGAATCTGCTGGCCCAGGGCCAGCACCAGGCTCAGGGCCACGTCGGCTTCGCGGGCGCTGGCGCCGGCGCAGCCCCGGTCTTTGCCGCCGTGGCCGGCGTCGAGCACCACGGTGCGCAGCCGGTAGCGGTAGGGCGAGCCGTTGGCCGGGAGCGCCGCCGCGGAATCAGGCGCCAAACGGGTCGAATCGGGCGTGGTTTGCGCCTCCGCTTTCCACTCTCCGCTTCCGGCGCCCAGCAGGAGCAAGGCCACACTGGCCAGAATGACAATAATCCGCACGTCGTTCGTTGAAGAGGCGGTAGCGACCTGCTACCTTTGTAGAAGCCCCAAAAGTAAACAATTTAACCCCTATAATACTTTGCCTGCTTGGTTTGGCTTTCTTTCTGACGCTGGTTTCGGGGCGTCCCCGCTTCGCCTCGCGGGCCGCGCCGGTGCCCGCACGGGCCGGCTGAACCTGGTTTTGCTGCTGCTGCTTGCCTTGAGCGGCTCGGCGTGGAGCCAAACGGTGACGCCCGCCAAGGCCCCGGCCAAGCCGAAAACCAAAGCCAAAACCACCAAACCCCGCAAGGCCAACCCCACCGCAACGGCGCCTCCCGGCCGGCTGGGCCCTCCGGCCCGGCCCGATACGGGCTCCACCCGGCCCGCCGCCCGTCCGGTGCGCACCGCCACGCCCGGCCAGCGGCCCGGCAGCGCCCCCACCCCGCCGGTGCGCTACATCTCGCCCGACCCGCGCGACCCCGTGGGCCCGCCCCCGCCCGGCGTGCAGAACACCGGCCAGCCGCGCATTCCGGGCGCCTCGCAAAAGCCCGTGCCCGACACGCTGGCCCCCGGCGGCGCCCGGCGGCCCGGCGCCATCCCCACCGACAGCAGCAGCCTGGTGAACGGCGTGAGCCGCAGCGGCGACTCGCTGCAGCTCGCCGCGCGGCGCCGCGGCCAAATTGAAACCACGATTAACTACACGGCGAAGGACTCCATTCAGTTCGACGTGACCCAAAAGGTGGCCCGGCTGTACGACAAAGCCAGCGTGGTCTATGGCGAAACGGACCTGAAGGCGGCGGTTATCACGGTGGATTATGGCAAGAACACCATGACCGCCAACGGCCGGCTGGATTCCCTGAAAAACCGCATGGAGCAGCGCCCCGTGCTCAAAGACAAGGGCGGGCTCTACACGGCCGGCAGCATTGCCTACAATTTCAAAAGCAAAAAAGCCAAAGTAACCGAGGCCGTGACCACGCAAGGCGAGGGCTACGTGAGCGCCTCCGTCATTAAGCGCCTGCCCGACGGCGACATCAACGGCCTGATGGGGCGCTACACCACCTGCAACCTGGAACACCCGCACTTCTACATCCAGGCCAAGAAAATGAAGGTGATTCCCGGCGACAAGGTCGTGACGGGGCCCTTCAACCTGGTGATTGGCGACGTGCCCACGCCCTTGGGTTTCTTGTTCGGCTTTTTCCCCACGCCCAGCAAAAGCCGGGGCTCGGGCGTCATCATTCCCACGTTTGGGCAGGCCGCCGACCGCGGCTACTTCCTCACCAACGGCGGCTACTACTTCGCCCCGAACGACTACATCGGCGTGCGCCTCACCGGCGACATATACGCCGGCAACGCCCAAACCATCGGCGGCTTCGGCGCCACGGCCGACGTGTCCTACCTCAAGCGCTACACCTACCAGGGCAACTTCAACTTCCGGTTTTCCAACCGGCCCAGCAACCAGATTTTGCCCACCGACGCGTTGAGCACCAGCCCGGTGTACATCCGTCCGCCTTCGGCCAACTCCTTCTGGGTTACCTGGAACCACACGCCCGTGCCCAAGCCCGGCGGCGGGCGCTTTGCGGCCAGCGTGAACGCCGGCACCGACAGCTACAACAAAATCAACAGCCTCGACGCCCGCCGCTACCTCACGGCGCAGTTCAACTCCAGCGTCAGCTACTCGAAGCAGATTCGGAACTCGCCAGTGCAATACGACCTGCGCCTGCAGCAAAGCCAGGGCACCAACGGCACCATGGCCTTCACCCTGCCCGACCTAAGCGTGAGCGTGGCCCGGCAGTACCCCTATCAATGGTTTGGCATTAAGCAGGGCGCCGGCGGCAAGTTTGGCGCCGACACGTACGAGCAATTCACGCTGAGCTACGGCTTGCGCGCCAGCAACGAAATCCGCAACAACGTGGAGGCGCGCACCCTCACCAACGGTTTGGCGCTGCTGGGCGGCAGTGCCGCCACCACCATTCCGGTCAACCTCGACAACCTGGGCCGCTTGCTGCGCAACGCCCGCAACGGCGCGCAGCACACGCTCGGCATCGGGCTGGGTTCCTACACGTTGGCGCAGCACTTCAAGTTCAATCCCTCGGTTTCCTACGACGAGGTGTGGTACGGCCAGCGGCTCAACTACAGCTTTAGTCCCGTGGCCCAGGCGGTGCGCATCGACACCACCTACGGCTTTTACCGGGCCTTCAGCCACCGCTACGGCGCCAGCCTGAACACGGCCTTTTACGGCACGCTGGTACGCAAAGGCACCCACAAAATCCAGGCAATCCGGCACAAGGCCACGCCCAGCGTCAGCTACAGCTACTCGCCGGATTTTACCAAGGCCAGCACCGGCCGCAACGCGGTGTACCAGGACGTAAACCTGCGCGGCCGGCTCACCGACGTTTTCGGGCGGCCCATCACCGACCTGGACGTGCTGGAGCAATACTCCTTCAACAGCTACAACAATTTCCTTTTTGGCACGCCGGGCGGCGCCCAGCAAAACCAAATTGCCTTTACCCTGCAAAACGCGGTGGAAATGAAGGTGCGCGACGCCAACGACACGACCGGCCTGAACCCCTTCAAAAAAGTAAGCCTGATTGACGGCCTCAACTTCGGCATTGGCTATGACTTTGCGCGCGACTCCCTGAACCTGTCGGACCTCAACGTTAGCTTCAACACCCAAATAGCCCAGAAACTGAGCGTGAACGCCAACGCGCTGTTCTCTCCCTACCAGCGCGACAGCCGGGGCCTGCCCGTAAACCGCTATTTGTTTGAATCAAACCCCCGCCGCCTGGCGCGCCTGAGCAGCGCCAGCTTCAGCGCCAACTACGCTTTCAATCCCACCCAGGGCAAGCGCAAGAGCGTGGTGCCGCGCCCGGCGGCCCCTACCAACGACCCCACTTTAGGCACCGTGGGCCAGGCCAACTACTACGCCGACTACGTCGATTTTGACATTCCCTGGCAGTTGGCGCTTACCTACTCGGCCGGCTACACCACCAATTCCATTCCGCTGCAGCGCGGGAGCCGCCGCCCGCCCATCCTGGCGATAAACAGCATTGGGGGCACCGGCTCGGTTAAGCTCACCGAGAACATGCAGCTGAGCTACAACCTTGGCTACGACTTTGTGCAAAAGACCGTGACCTACCCCAACATCACGTTCTCGCGGGACTTGCACTGCTGGCAAATCAACGGCACCTGGATTCCCTTTGGCATCACCAAAGGCTACACCTTCACCATTGCGGCCAAGAGCAGCCTGCTGCAGGACCTGAAGCTGAACCGCAACCGCTACGCGCAGTACCAGTAGCACGGGTTTCCGTTCGGTGGGTGGTTGCCGCCGTTGGCAGCCCCCGGCCCTCGATTGAGCGTTAATGGCGGAAAGCAGGGAAGTCGCGGTGGTTATTTCAATAACCTTTTCTGCATTCCGCTTGCCATGAATACCTCTTTTTTGCGCGTGCTGCTCGCCGCTGATTCTGCGCAGCAAACCCTCTTCTTCGAGCAGTACCTCCGCGAGGCCGGGCACGAAGTAGTGGCCGTAGAAGCCCGTGGCGAAGCGGCCCTGAAAGCCGCCCGCCTCATTCACCCAGACCTGGTGGTGCTCAGCGGCCCCCTGCGCGGCAGCCTCGACGGCATTGCGCTGGCCGCCGCTCTCCAAACCGGCCCCACTGCCGCCACGCCCGTGCTGCTTGTTACGGACCCGGCCGAGTTGCCCGGCCTGCTAGCCCTTCAAGCCCCTTTTTGCCTCCGCCAGTATGACGCTGTGCGCCCGCAAGACGCGGCTTAGCACGTGAAGTAGAAAAAATATTTGCGCCGTGTCTCGGGCCAAGAGTCAAGCGCCTGCCTTCCCAAGTTCTTCGTTTCAGCCCCTGCGCTTCGGCCAGGGGCTTTTTGCTGAGCAAGAACGCGCGATAAAGAAATTGTTGCCAGCTTTGCTGCACCAACGGCGCTTCACCCCGCAATTCTGTTCCCCCTCATGTCCCAGCACAAGGAAGTCAAACTCGTCACCACCCACCAAATGCTGGCCATGAAGCAGCGCGGAGAAAAAATCTCCATGCTCACGGCCTATGACTACTCGATGGCGCAAATCCTCGACGGCGCCGGCATCGACGTGCTGCTCGTCGGCGACTCGGCCTCTAACGTCATGGCCGGCCACGAAACCACGCTGCCCATCACCCTCGACCAGATTATTTACCACGCCCAGGGCGTGGTGCGTGCCGTGAAGCGCGCCTTCGTGGTGGTGGACATGCCCTTTGGTTCTTACCAGGGCAACTCGTCGGAGGCGTTGCGCTCGGCCATCCGCATCATGAAAGAGAGCGGCGGGCACGGCGTCAAGCTCGAAGGCGGGGCCGAAGTAAAGGACAGCATCATCCGCATTCTCACGGCGGGCATCCCCGTGATGGGGCACCTCGGCCTCACGCCCCAAAGCATCTACAAATTCGGCACCTACAGCGTGCGCGCCAAGGAAGACGCCGAGGCCCAGAAGCTGCTCGAAGACGCCCGCCTGCTTCAGGAGATTGGCTGCTTTGGCCTGGTACTCGAAAAAATCCCGGCTTCGCTCGCCAAGCAAGTGGCCGAGGAACTAACCATTCCCGTCATCGGCATCGGCGCCGGCCCGGATGTGGACGGGCAAGTACTTGTGGTGCATGACCTTCTGGGCATTACCAAGGAGTTCAAGCCCCGCTTCCTGCGCCGCTACGCCGAGTTGCACGACATCATGACCGAAGCCGTGCAACACTACGTAGCCGACGTGAAAAGCCGCGAGTTTCCCAGCAAGGAAGAAGGCTATTAATCCTCATTACACCCGGAGTTGCCTAAAACAGCCCGGCCGTCAGCACTAAGTTCGTGCTGGCGGCCGGGCTGTT
>DASVTG010000024.1:0-3303 GCA_036387695.1 Hymenobacter sp.
GAGCGCACCGTGGGCTCCGATGCCACCGTCAACGTGAGTATGAAAGAAAGCACCACCGGCCTCGACGAGGTGGTGGTGACGGCTTACAACATCGCGCAGGACAAGCGCACCCTCGTCACGTCCGTGCAGGAGGTGAAAAGCAAAGACATCATCGACTCCGTGGCCGCGGGCGACGTGTATGCCGTGCGGGTTCGCAATGCCGAAGTCATGCTCTTGCGCATTCTGAGCGTGTGGCCCAGCACCGCCGGCTCAGCCGCTCGCGTGCGGTTCGAGTACCGGTCGCTGTAAGGACCTCACCCCCTGCCCCCTTTCCAAAAAAGAGGGAGCACCGGTTCGGCGCAGGCGAGAGCGAAGTCAAAAGTGTAGCAAGACTGGTGTCCCCTCTCCGCGGGAGAGGGGGTCAGGGGGTGAGGTTATCCGCCAAACAGCCGCTCCAAGAAACCCCGCTTCTTGGTTTTCTGCTTGATTTTAACCTTGGTGAATGGCTCTAGAACCGGTGCGCTTTCGGCCGTGACGGGCGTGCGCGCCGGGGGGCGGGGCAGCTGGCCAGCCTGGGGCTGCGCGGCAACAGTGGGCTGGCCAGCCGGGCGTTGCGGGGCGGTGCCAACGGGCGCTTGGCCAACCGCCAGCTCAACCGCCAGCTGGCCGAGGGTGACCGCTCGCATGGGCCGGCTTTCGTTGTGCAGGCGGTCTACGGCAGTGACGTAGTAGGCGTAGGCCTGGCCGGGCACGGCGGTGGTGTCCACAAACGTGGCGGGGAAACCGGGCGCGGGGCGCGGCACCGCCAGGATGCGGCGCGGGTCATTGGGGCTGCTGCGCTCGTTGGCTTGGAAGCGGTAAAGAACGTAATAGGTAGCGATGTCTCCGTCGGTGGCCGGCGCGCCCGATTGCCAGCTCAGCGTCACCTGGCGGCTGAGGCGGCGGAGCGTAAGGTTGGCCACGGGCTGGGGCGGCAGGGCGTCCATCCACGGCATGGTGGGCACCAGCGCGGGGTAGCGGAACAGGTTCTGGCGCAGCGAGTCGGTGGTGTGCAGCGGGTTGGCCAGCAGGGATTTGGCCGAGAAAAACACGCTGCCGGTGGCGTCGTCCGGGTAAGCGCGGTTGAGGCGAATCTGGCGGGGCAGCTCGCGCGGGTTGCGCCAGGTGGTGTCGGAGCGGGTGTTTTCCAGCATCCGGTAGGTGCCGTGGCCGATGTAGAGGTGCCGGTCGAAGTGGTTGCGCGTCCACCATTCCAGCAGAATGGGGTAGGGCACGAGGCGGAAGTTGGTGCTCCAGTACAGCTGCGGCAGGATGTAGTCAATCCAGCCTTTTTCCAGCCACAGCCGCGAGTCGGCGTACAGGTTGGAGTAGGAGGGCTGCCCGGCGCGGGTGTCGGAGCCCAGCGGGTTGGCCGATTTGTTCATCCACACGCCGAAGGGCGAAATGCCGAATTTCACCCACCGCTTGGCGGTGCGGATGCTGTCGTGCAAGTCCCGAATGAGCACGTTCACGTTGTTGCGCCGCCAGTCGCCCAGTTGGGTAAAGCCCTCGGGGTTGTAGTCGCGGAAGGCGGCTTCGTCGTGAATGATTTTGCCCGCCTCGGGATAGGGGTAGAAGTAGTCGTCAAAGTGCACCGCGTCGATGTCGTAGCGCCGCACCACGTCCAGAATGACGCGGGTGATGTGGGCGCGTACCGCGGGCAGGCCGGGGTTGTAAAGCAGCTGGCCGCCGTAGCGGAAAAACCAGTCGGGGTGCTGGCGGTAGGGGTGGTTGGGCGCGAGCCGCCGCGTCACCGAATCCATGGTGGCGCGGTAGGGGTTGAACCAGGCATGAAACTCCATGCCGCGCCGGTGGGCTTCGATAATAAGGAAGGGCAGGGGGTCTTCGCCGTCGGCCGGGGCTTTGCCCTGCACGCCGGTGAGCCACTTGCTCCAGGGCTCCAGGTTGGACTTGTAAAAAGCATCCGACGCGGGCCGGATTTGCACGAACACGGCGTTGAGGCCGGCGCGCTGGCCGGCGTCGAGCAGGCGGCGGTATTCGCGGCGGTACTGCTCCGGCGACTCGCCGCGCTGGTTGGGCCAGTCAATGTTCTCGACCGTGGCAATCCACATGCCGCGCAGCTCGCGCTTGGGCGGCGGTGGGCCTTGCAGGTCGGCGGCCATTTGGGCTCGCGCCGGACCGCCGAGGCTGCACCAGCCGATGAGAAACAGAAAGAATAAGAAACGGCCAGCGGCGAAAGAACGGAGCATCAAGAAAAATCAACAACACGAAACAAGGCGGCAAATTACGCTTAGAACGAGTACCACGACTTTCCCGTCTGCTCCGCCAGCCCTTGTACCGCGAATTTCCAATTCGCCCCGTTGGCGCCGACTGAACGTGACGAGCGGCGCAACCGGGGCGAATTAAAAATTCGTGGTACTCGTGCTGGCGCTTGCTCAGGAGCCGGTCAGTTCGGTGTCGGTTTCGGGGGCTTCATCGCCGCCTTCCATGCCGTTGGTCTGGCTGGCGTTGCCGTATTCGCCGCGGATGCCAGCGCCGTCGCCCATGTTTTCCTGGGTGCTTTCGGGCATGGCGCCGTCGGCAACGGTGCCGGCTTCGGGGTTGCCGCTGGCGTTTTGGTCTTGGTCGGCGTGCTGGTCAGTGGTTAGGCCGCCGGTGCTGGCTTCGTTGCGGTCGTACCCGGCAGGGCGCGGGTTGGTGGGGTTTTGCTCGGGGCTGGGCATGGGTCAGAAATGAAGAATTAGGAATGAGGAATTATCGGGGAGCAAGGTGCCTTTGGGGTTTACGGCGGCCTGGCTCAACGGTTGGGCGTGGCTTATTGCGCGCTGTTCGCCAAATTGCTTACGACTTCCATCCTTCAGCCCAAAACCCACTGCCGTGTCCAATACCGCCACCGACTTCTACCACCAAAAAACCGACGCCGAACTCCTGTATTTCGTCGAGCATCCCGAGCATTACCAGCCCAGCGTGGTGGAATCGGCCCGGCTGGAGTTGCGCCGTCGGGGCGTGCAGCTTGCCGCGCCCGAACTGGCGGTGGAACCAACGCTGTACACGCCTTCGCGCTCGAGAGCGCCGGCGCGGTCCTCAAAATCGGGGGTGTTTCCTCTGGCGTTGGGAGGCGTACTGCTGGCATCGGTGATATCCTATTATGTGGTGAAGGAAACGGACCAGCCCGCTTCTAAGGCCAAGGCAAAAACCCACAAAGCCCCGCCGCGCCTCATAGAAGAACCAACCAGCGCCATCCCCAATTTCGACGGGGCCGTGGCCAAAGCCGTGGCCGAGCAGCTGCGCCGTACGCCGGCTTCCGAAAAAGCCAATGCGCAG
>DASVTG010000025.1:0-2893 GCA_036387695.1 Hymenobacter sp.
CCCGTGCCAGGCCAGGTCTTCCAGGCCCGCGATTTTGTTGTAGTTGTAGCTGCCCGAGTACCACCAGCCCTTGTTGGCGTTCACCAGGTCGTTGCCGAGGCTGCCCACCAGCGAGGCCTGCAGGTCGAAGCCCTTGTAGCCGGCGTTCAGGTTCACGCCAAAGGTCAGGTCCGGGGTGGGGTTGCCGATGAATTTCTGGTCATTGGCGTCAATCACGCCGTCGCCGTTCAGGTCCGAGAACTTAAAGTCGCCGGCCACCGCGTTGGGCTGAAGCGCGGTGCCCGCGGCGTTGCGGTAGTTGGCCACCTCGTCGGCGCTCTGGAAGATGCCGGCGGTCTGGTAGCCGTAGAAGGCGCCCACGTAGCCGCCCTCTTCCGTTTTGGAAGGCCGGCCGAAAATCGGCGTGTTGCCCGAGTACAGCGCCTGGCCGTTGGCCAGCTTGTCTATTCTGCTGACGGCGCGGGTGGCGTTCACGCTCAGGCCGTAAGTAAAGTCGCCGGCTTTCTGGCTATAGCCCACCGTGAAGTCCAGGCCGTTGGTTTTCATGCTGCCGATGTTGGTCACCGGGCTGGTGTAGCCGTAGCCGGCGTGGCCCGGAATGGCCTGAAACATGAGCATGTCGGTGGTGTTGCGGCGGAACACGTCCACCGTTGCGGTCAGCTTGTTCTGGAAGAAGCCAAAATCAACGCCGAGGTCGTAATCCTCCACCGTCTCCCATTTCACGTCGGGGTTGGGCACGTTGCTCTGGATGACGGCCACCTGCGCCGTGCGGTCTTCGCCGGTCACGTAGTAGGTTTTCGAGAACGTGCCGGTGTAGGCGGCGTTGGTCAGGCTGCTGATGTTCTGGTTGCCCACGCGGCCCCAGCTGGCGCGCAGCTTCAGGAAGTTCATGGGCTCAAACGACTTCAGGAACTCCTCGTCCGAAAGCAGCCAGCCCGCCGACAGCGACGGGAACGTGCCCCAGCGGTTGTTGCTCGGAAACACCGAGGCCCCGTCGCGGCGCACGCTGGCCGAGAGCAGGTAGCGGCCCTTGAAATCGTAGGTCACGCGCCCGATGAGCGAGGCAATGGTGTTGGAAAAGTTGTTGCCGGTGGCGTTGTAGTTGGCCGTGGCCGCGTCGAGGTAGCGCAGGCTGGGGTCGTTGCTCGGGATGTTCTGGCCCGAGGCATTTTGGGTGCGCCGGTTAAATTTTTCCAGCGTCACGGCGCCCAGGGCCGTAAAGTTGTGCTCGCCCAGCGTCTTGCTGTAAGTCAGCGTGTTGGTGTTGTTCCAGTAGATGTTCAGGTCGTGCTGCCGGGTCACGGTGTTCACCTGGTTGCGCTCGTTGGCGTCGATGGTGAAGAAAGGCGAAAACGCGTTGCGCTCGTAGAAATTGGTGTTGGTGCCGAAGCGCGTCTCGGCAATCAGGCCCGGAATGAACTCGTAGTTGGCGTACACGGTGCCCACCAGAAAGTACTGGTTGCGCCGGTCGTCGTTGCGCTCCACCACGGCCAGCGGGTTGCCGATGTCCGTGGGCGAGGCGCCGTAGTAGTCGTACGGGTTGCCCGACGTGCCCGGCACGCGGGGCGCGGTGATGGGGTCGTTGTTGAACGCATCCCGGAACAGGGCCCCGTTGTTGAGGTAGTTCTGGTTGGTCATCGACAGGTTCAGGTCCTGCCCCACTTTGAGGTGCTTGGCGGCTTGGTACTGCGTTTTGAGGCGCAGCGACAGGCGGTCGAAGTCGGTGCCGCGCACCAGCCCCCGCTCCTTGAAGTAGCTCACGCCGGTGGAATACACCACCTTGTCGGAGCCGCCCGAGAGGCCCAACGAGTAGTTCTGGGTGATGCCGCGCTGGGCAATTTCCTTCCACCAGTCGGTGGTTTGGGTAAAGGAGCTGGGGTCGGGGTACACGGCGGGCCGGCCCGAGTTGGTGGCCGCCAGGTTCATGATGCGGGCGTACTCGCTGGCCGACGCCATGTCGGGCAGCCGCGTGGGGCTCGACACGCCCGTGGTGGCGTCCGCGGTTATCACCGGCACACTCCGCGAGCCTTCCTTGGTGGTAATCAGCACCACGCCGTTGGCGGCCCGCGAGCCGTAGATGGCGGCCGACGCCGCGTCCTTGAGCACCGTCAGGCTGGCAATATCTTTGGGGTTGAGGTAGTTGATGTCGTTCACCGGCAGGCCGTCCACCACGTAGAGCGGGCTGTTGCCGTTGATGGTCGAGATGCCGCGAATGAGAATCTGGGGCGTGGAGCCCGGCTCCGAGCCGGCTCCCACCACCGTCACCCCCGCCGCCTTGCCTTGCAGGGCCGAGCCCACGTCGCTCACTGTCAGCTTGGCCAGCTCCGCGCCCTGCACGGTGGTCACGGCGTTGGTCACGGTGCGCTTTTCCTGCGAGCCGTAGCCGATTACCACGGCCTCGCTCAGCTCCTGGGTGCTCACGTCCAGCTTCACGCTGATGGACGTTTGCGCGCCCACGGCAATTTCCTGGCTGCTGTAGCCCACCGAGGAAATGACCAGCGTGGCCGCCGCGTTTCCGTCCGGGATAAGCAGCGAAAAACCGCCGAGTGCGTCGGTCGTCGTGCCCACGGTGGTGCCCTTGAGCACAATGGTCACGCCGGGCATCCCGACGCCTCTTTCATCGAGCACCGTGCCCGTGATGGGCCGGTCGGCCATGGCCCGCCGCGTGAACGTGGCCGGGGCCCCCGGCCCCGGGCCTGCTGCTGCCGGGGCGGCCACCGCCAGCGGCAGCAAGGCCCCACAGAGGAGAATAGATTTTGCTTGCATCGACAAAGAAATATGCGGCAAGCCGAAGCCTGCCTGGGTGGGAAAAAGGTAAATCAGGACGAAGAGCCGAGCACCACAGGCCGGCAAAAGCGGCCACCGGCGGCGCGGCTTGGCAGCGGATTAAAAG
>DASVTG010000026.1:0-12044 GCA_036387695.1 Hymenobacter sp.
TCAATGGTTAGTGGTAGCACGCGAGATGTCTCGGCTACGCTCGACATGACGTTCTGAATTTATGGCTAACTATTTAATACTCCGTCTTGCCTTCCATTTGTTCCCAGGCCTGAAAACCGGCCAGTGCTTCTTCGCGCAGCAGCTGGGTCATGGGCAGCCGGCGGCCGTCCATGGGGCGGTCGAGCTCTTCGTAAATGAACTGGTCGTCGAAGCCAATGGCGGCGGCATCGGCTTTGGTGTTGCCGTAGAACACGCGCCGGGGCCGGGCCCAGTAGATGGCGCCCAGGCACATGGGGCAGGGCTCGCAGCTGGTGTAGAGGTCGCAGCCGTCGAGCTGGAACGTGCCCAGCGCCTTGCAGGCTTTGCGGATGGCATCGACTTCGGCGTGGCAGGTGGGGTCGTGGGTGCTGGTGACCTGGTTGAAGCCGCGGGCAATGATTTGGCCGTCCTTCACCACCACCGCGCCGAAGGGGCCGCCGTGCCCAGCCTGCATTTTCTCAATGGACAGGCGAATGGCTTCGCGCATGAATTCGGGGTTGGGGGCTTCCATTTGGTGAAACGGTGAGGTGGTGAAATGACGAGGTAGCCGACGCTGCGGCGGGTTCAGAAAGGAGACAAATAACGTCACGCGCTCGCGCATCGAAAAGTGCATCTCCGCCGCCCTGCAAAATTCACCATCTCACCAATTCGCCACCTCACCGCGTGGGGATGCGCAACTGAAAGCCCAGCGAAGGCACAAACGTGACCCCGCTCAGCGAGGTGCTGGCGCCGTTGAGCAGCGCATACTCGCCGTAGTTCTGGTAGAAGACGGACACGGCCGGAATGACGTAGAAGTAGCGGTAGCCCAGCTTGAGGTTGACGAAGCCGCCAAACGAGGAAAAGTCGCGTTTTTGATTCGGCAGGGGGGCTATTTTGCTGGTATTGATGTACACGTTGTCCGGCGCAAAGCCGTAGCTCACCCAGCTGTGGGCGTATACCACGCCGTAGCTGATGGCCCCAATTTCTTCTTCCGGGCCGAAGGATTGGCTGAAAATGAGCGGCACCAGCAGGTCGTTGCGCGTGGCCCGAAAATTCAGCACGTCGTTGATGTTCGAGAGGAAGGGCAGGCTGGGCAGCTTGGCCCGCTGGGTGGCAAACTGCAGGCCCACGCTGGCGTAGGTGGTGCCGCTCACCGCGCCCGCGCCGGGGCTTTCCGGCGAGCCGGTGGGGCCCAGCAGCTGGAATTGCGCGTCGAAAACGTGCGAGCCGAACGCGTACTTATAGCCCGCATCCAGCCGCGGCATGATGCCGTAGCGAATGCTCAGGTCGGAGGTGGGCTGCACCGGGTCCAGAATGTAAGCCAGGGCGGCCGCTTGCAGGTTGGTGACGGCCCCGCCGTAGCCCACGGTGTCTTTGCTGGCGGCGGTGCTGGCGGCGTCTTTCAGGGCCGAGCCGGCCTTGCTCAGCGGGGCGGTGGCCACGTTGAAGCCCTGGTTGTAGCCCACCCGAAACTCGCCCTGGGGCGTGACTTTGCCGGTGGCCACAATGGCGCGGGGCGCCGTGCAGGCAGTGGCAAGCAATAGCGCGGACGCGGCTAGCAAGCCGGCCGGCCCCAGCAAGGAAATGAGCGAGAAAATACGGTTCATAAAGCAAAGGTTAGCGGAACGGGGCTAAAAACGAAAATCGGGCCGAAACCGCTGGAACCTGCAACGAAAAAGCCTTGTCTCAACGGAGCAGCTTGTGCCACCGCCCGCATTGTTCATCGCCTATGCCCTTGTTATACCTGTTAGTTAGCTTGCTGAGTAGCTTGAGCGGTGGCCCGGCGCCGCGGGCCACGGTGTACGTTTTTCTGGCCGATACCTGCCCCATCAGCCAAGCGGCCACGCTGCCGCTCCGGCAGTTGCACGGGCAGTACGCGGCGCAGGGCATTCGGTTCGTGGGCGTGTTTCCGGCAGCCGAGACCACGCCGGCGTCCCTCGCAGCCTTTGCCAAAACCTACCAAATGCCCTTTGCCCTGCAGGCCGACCCCGGCCACCGGCTCACGCAGCTGCTCCACGCCCGCGTCACGCCCGAAGCCGTGGTGGTGGCGCCCGATGGCCGCACTGCCCTCTACCAAGGCCGCCTGAACGACGCCTACGCCGCCCTGGGCCAGCACCGCCCTGTCACGCGCCGCCACGAGCTGGCCGATGCCTTGGCCGCCGTGGTGGCCGGCCGCGCCGTGGCCGAGCCCCGCACCGAGCCCGTGGGGTGCTTTATTGAGTAAATTTGAAGTTAGTGTCTCATTGAAAATTTTTCATTTGAACGTCGTGCCGCGCGCAGCCGGGGCCCTACCGGGTACGACCCCTCTCCCCAGGAGGGGGGTCCCGGACGGTTGCTGACGACTGATTTCCTACCGTGCCGCCGTGGCTCCCCTCTCCTGGGGAGAGGGGTCGTACCCGGTAGGGCCGGGGCCGTGCCCGGCAGGGGTGAGGTCCCGCGCGCTGCATGATGGTTGACTTTTCCCTATTTATGAAAAAACATTTTCCGCTCTTTTTCCTTCTTCTACCGTTTCTCGCAGCCCCCAAAGCCCAGGCGCAAACCGGGCAGCAGGTCACTTTTAGCGAGCACATTGCGCCGCTGGTGTACCAGCACTGCACGCCCTGCCACCGGGCGGGGGAGGTGGGCCCGTTTCCGCTCACCACCTACCAGGAGGTGGCCAGCAAAGCCCAAACCATCAAGTTCGTGACCGGCTCGCGCTACATGCCGCCGTGGAAGCCCGACCCCAGCTACCGCCACTACCTCGACGAAAACACGCTCAGCGCCACCGAAATCCAGCGAATCAAGGACTGGGTGGACGGCGGCATGCCGCAGGGCAACCCGGCCGCGGCGCCAGCGGTGCCCACCTACCCCGGCGGCTCGCAGCTGGGCACGCCCGACCTGGTGGTGCCCATGCCCCGCGCCTTCACCCAGCAAGGCAACGGCCAGGACCTGTACCGTGTGTTTGTGTTGCCGGTCAACATTCCGGCCGACCGCGACGTGGCGGCCGTGGAGTTCCGGGCCGGCAACAAGCGCATCGTGCACCACGCCATCATTGGCCTCGACACCACGCAGCGCGGCCAGGCGCTGGATGCCGCCGACCCCGGCGACGGCTACACGCAGTTTGGCGGCTTCGGCTTCGACCCCGTGGAGCCCAACTGGGCGGGCTGGGTGTCGGGCACGCAAGCCCGCTTCTACCCGGCTGGCATGGGCAAGAAGCTCTACCGGCGCGCTTCGCTGCTGGTCCAGATTCACTACGGCCCCAGCTTCACGCCCCAGACCGATTCGTCGGCCATCAACATCTTTTTTGCTCGGCAGCCCGTGCGCCGCTACGTGCAAACGGTGCCCGCCATTGCCCCCCAGACGCTCACCAACGGGCCGTTCGTGATTCCGGCCGGGCAGGTAAAAACCTTCCGTTCCAGCTTTGCGGTGCCGTTCGACGTGACGCTGCTGAGCATTTTGCCCCACGCCCACTTCGTGAACAAAAGCTGGAAGGTGTGGGCCGTGAAGCCCAACGGCGACACCATCCGGCTGGTGAAAATCAACAATTGGGATTTCCGTTGGCAGGGCACTTATCGGTTCACCAGCCCGCAGCGCATCCCCGCCGGCTCGCGCCTGATGGCCGACATCACCTACGACAACACGGCCAGCAACCCGCGCAATCCCTTCAGCCCGCCGCAGGAAATGCGCTGGGGCGAAAGCTCGCTGCAGGAGATGCTGCTGGCTTATTTCGAAGCGCTGCCTTACCAGCCCGGCGACGAAAGCATTGTGCTGAGCACCGCGCCCGGCCGCGCCACCACGCCCGGCACCGTGCAAATGGCGGTGTTCCCGAACCCCGCCACCGGCACCTCCAGCGTCAACTTTCAGCTCGAGCGCCCCGGTCCCGTCACGGTTTCGCTGCTCGATGAAACCGGCCGCCTGGTGCGCGCCGTGGTCCGCGAAAAACCCTTTCCGCTGGGCCCACAGCAGGTGCCGCTGCCCCTCGGCGGCCTAAGCGCCGGCCTCTACCTCGTGCGCCTCGAAACCGACGGCTTCAGCCGCAGCGAGAAGCTGGTGGTGAAGTAATTCGCTCGTGAGCCTCGAATTGTGCGTCATTAAAAGAACGTCATGAGAACGTCATGCTGAGCGCAGCCGAAGCATCTCTACCGCAAGAGTAAATGAATTACTTCAGCAGTAGAGATGCTTCGGCTGCGCTCAGCATGACGTTCTTTTCCATTTAAATAGTGCATTGGGTTCGCGCCGGGCACTAAGGCTCCGTAATGAGCGCGGCTGCCCATCTTTGCCGGCATGAACATACTATACGGAGTGCCCGGCGAAGGCCTGGGCCATGCCACCCGCAGCAAGGTGGTTATCGGGCATTTGCTGAGCCAGGGGCACCACGTGTGCGTGGTGAGCAGCAGCCGCGCCTACCAGATGCTGGCGGCGGCCTTCCCGGGCCGGGTGCACGAGATTCGAGGCTTTCACCTGGCCTACAAAGGCTTGGCCGTGAGCAAGGCCCGCACCGCCGTGCTCACCCTGCGCACCGCGCCCGACGACCTGCGCACCAACTTCGCCAAATACCGCGAGCTGCTCTGCGATTTCGAGCCCGAGGTAGTGATTTCTGATTTTGAATCATTCAGCTACCTGTTTGCCAAGATGCACCGGCTGCCCGTGGTCAGCATCGACAACATGCAGATTATCAGCCGGGCCAAACTCAACGTGACGGTGCCAAAAGCGGAGCGGGGCAACTACAGCGTGGCCAAAAGCATTGTGCGGGCCAAGCTGCCGCGCAGCCGCCATTATTTCCTTACCACCTTCTTCGACTTGCCGCTGGACAAGGACGACACCACGCTGGTGCCGCCCATCATCCGGCCCGAAATCCTGGCCGCCCAGCCCACCCGCGGCAGCCACGTGCTGGTGTACCAGTCGGCCACCACGCAGCAAAACCTGGTGCCCTTGCTCCAGCAGCTCCCCGACCAGCAATTCCGCGTCTACGGCTTCAACAAGGAGGAAGACAACGGCAACGTGCAGCTGCGCGCCTTCTCCGAAGCCGGCTTCATTGCCGACCTGGCCAGCGCCCGCGCCGTGGTCACCAACGGCGGCTTCTCGCTGATTTCGGAAGCGGTTTTTCTGCACAAGCCCATTTGCGCCGTCCCCATTCCGGCGCAGTTTGAGCAGTGGCTGAACGCCGCCGAAGTGGAAAAAATGGGCTACGGCCGGCACTTTGAGTCCATCACGGCCGACAACCTGCGGGCCTTCCTCTACGGGCTGGCCGGGTTCGAAACCGCGCTGGGCGGCTACCGGCAACGCGGAAACGAGGTGCTGTTTGCCCACCTCGACGAAGCCCTGAAGGACCTGGCTGCCGAGCACCTGACCGGCCGCCCCGCGTCGCAGGAAGCGTCTTGGGGCGGAGAGTAAGGCATCAGTTAAAAGTGAAATCGATATGGCGTGAGGTGTCTGCGTTTTCACTTTTAACTCTCAACTTTTAACTCGTTTCAAACCGCTCATTAGTTCACGTTACATTTACTGCATGCCTTTCCGCTCCCTTCGTTTCTGGCCCCTGTTGCTGTTGCTGGCCGCTTGCGCCCGCACTCCGCGCCCCAGCGTCGACCTCGACAACAAGTACCACGACGCGGTGATTCGGCAAATTGGGACTGCGCAGGACGAGCGCAACACCGCCGGCCTGTTGCCTTTCCTGACCAATGCCAACCCCACGTATCGGCGGGAGGGCGCCTTGGCGCTGGCGTCGGTGCAGGCCCCCACGGCGGTGCAGGCGCTGCTACCCCTGCTCCGCGACGCCGACGCCAGCGTGCGCCGCGCCGCGGCCTACGCCCTGGGCCAAACCGGCGACAGCACGGCCGTGGACAGCCTGCGCGCCCGCGTCCTAAAGGAAACCGATGGCCAGGTGCGCCGCTACGTACACGAAGCCCTGGGCCGCACCGTCACCCGCACGAGCCTGCCGGACCTGTGGCGCGTGGAAACCCTGAACGACACCGCTCGCGCAGCCGCCATGGCCTGGGGCCTGAGCCGCGCGGCCTTGCGCGGCCTCAGCTCGCCCGAAAGCATCCGCCGCACGGTGCAAGTATTGAATTCGCCCAGATTGCCCACTCGGGAGCGGGTGGTAGCCGTGGTGGGCCTCGCGCGCACGCGCGGCCAAGACGCCGACTTAGCCCGTTTGGCTGAGCCAACGCTGGTGCGGCTAGCGCTGAAGGACCGTTCGTATGCGGTGCGGGCGGCCGCGGCCAGCACGCTCGGCAAGCTGGCGGCCATGGCTTCCGCTAAAGCAGCGGCCCCAACCAAGTCCGCGGCGGCCACGACTCCTGCCGCGGTGCTTGCCCGGCTGGCCACCAAGGACCGCGACTACCGGGTGCGCCTGAGCGCGGTGCGGGCGCTGCCTTATGGCCTGGAAACCTACCGGGCCAGCCGTACGGCTGTGTTCTACGTCTTGGCGCACGACCGGGCCCCGGTGGCCCTCACCGCGGCCGAGTGGCTGCTGGCCCACGCCAAAGGCGAGTCGGGGGCGGCCTTGGCCGCCCTGGCCGATGGCAACAAGCAGGCCTCGGCCCGGGTGCGGGCGGCGCTGCTGCAAGCAGCCGTGCGCCACGCCACTCCGGCGGCCCGGCCCAGCCTGGTCGAAACCATTGAGAAGCGCTACCCCGCCGTGCCCTCGGTGTACGAAAAAGGCTTCTTGCTGCAAGCGCTGGGCGAAGACCCGGCCGCGTTCGACTTCGTGCAAGCGCAGGCGTTTGCCCCCGGGCAGTCGCCGGTGGTGGCCAGCTACGCCCTCACGGCCTTGCTGGCCCTGCGCCGCAACGCCGACTTTCCCGCCGCGCGCCAGGCCGACTTTGCGGCCGCCGTGCGCCAGGCCCTGGCCGGCGGCGACGTGGGCCAGCTCAGCATCGCCGCCGAGGCCCTCACCGACGCCAAGCTCTACCCCGAAGCCCAGCCCGCCGACCTCGCCGCCGTGCGCCAAGCCCAGGCCAAACTGAAGCTGCCCAGCGAAATTGAAGCGTGGCAGGGCCTACAGCGGGCGTTGGACAAGCTGACCAAAAACCCCAACCCCGTGCCCACGCCGGTGGCCACCGCCCAGCAGCACCCCATCGACTGGACCGTGGTGCAGCGCGTGCCGCTGGGGCAGCAAGTGCGGCTGCGCACGTCCAAAGGCATCATTCTGCTGGAGCTGAAGCCCAACGAAGCGCCCGGCGCCGTGGCCAGCTTCGTGACGCTGCTGGGGCAGAAGTTCTACGACAACCTGTACTTCCACCGCGTGGTGCCCAATTTCGTGGCCCAGGGCGGCGACCCCCGCGGCGACGGCAACGGCAGCGCCCCCTACAACCTGCGCTCCGAGTTCGGCGACCTGCGCTACGAGGAAGGCAGCGTGGGCCTGGCCTCGGCCGGCAAAGACACCGAGAGCTGCCAGTTCTTCATCACCCACACGCCCACGCCGCACCTGGACGGGCGCTACCCCATTTTTGCCCAAGTGGTGGGCGGCCTGGACGTGGTGCACAAGCTCGAAATCGGCGACCGGATTTTGGGCGTGGAGCTGGTGAAGACTCCGTAGCCGACTGCCAGGCAAGTGCCGCTCAGCGCGTTCTGTTTCAACAGCTTCTCAGTTATCCATCTTATCCCAGTTCCATGAACCAAGTCAGCACCTACGCCCAGCAGTTTCAAGCCTTAGTTCTTCTTTACCTGCCGCGCGTGCTCATGGCCGGGCTGGCGCTGGTGGTGGGCTGGTGGTTCATTGGCTGGGTCAGCCGGGTTATCGCCAAGGCCACCACGCGGCTTGATGTGTCGCTGGGTTCTTTCCTGACCAGTTTGGCCAACATCGTGCTCAAGGTGCTGCTGCTCATTACGGTGGCGGGAATGGTGGGCTTCGAAACCACGTCGTTTGTGGCCATTTTGGGGGCGGCGGGCTTGGCGGTGGGCCTGGCGCTGCAAGGCACGCTGGCCAATTTTGCGGGCGGCGTGCTCATCCTCATGTTCAAGCCCTATGTGGTGGGCGACACCATTGAGTCGCAGGGAAAATCGGGGGAGGTGCGCGCGATTCAGATTTTCAACACCATCCTCGTCACCGCCCAGGGCGACACCGTCATCCTCCCCAACGGGGCCACGTCGAACAACGTCATCGTCAACAAAACGGCCCAGAACAGGGCCCTGGTGGAGATTGTGGCCGATGTGGACAACGCCACCAACCTCGACGACTTGCGCGCCTGGGCCTTGCCCCTGATGCAGGCCGACGAGCAAGTGCTGGCCGACCCCAAGCCCCAGGTGGTCATCACCGCCCTGCGCCCCGGCGGCATGACGGTGGCCTTCCGCGCCTACACGGCCGCCGGCCAGAACGGCCCCGCCCACGGCCGGCTGGTGGAACAGCTGCAGCGCACGCTGGCTCAGCAAGGCGTGAACAGCCCCGTGCCGGTGTCGCACAGCTACGTGCGCACCCTGCCGGAGTAGCTGGCAGCGCCGCCCGCTTTGCATCGGCTGCCGGGGCCGTGGGGCAGGGGCCAGCGGAGGCCCAGCAGTTGGCGGCGCGGGGCGTACATTTAAAGGCGGGGCGTTTCAGGATTGGTGCGCAGCGGCGCTTGCGCCTTTTGGGCAGCCACCCCACCCATTCAATAACCGCAAGCCAAAAGAGAGCCGTAAAAAATGCCCATGACCCGTGAAGAGCTACAGCTGGCCTTGGAGCGCGAACAGGCCGAAAACGCCGCGCTGCGGGTCCTGCTGGCGCGGGCTTCGTCCGCGGTCATCGGCGACTTGCCGTTGCCCGACCAGGCCCCGGTCGCGCTGCTGATGCAAGAGCTGTACGCCGCCGTGCTGCTCAGCGACGCCGACGACCGCATCACGTGGGTCAGCAAGGGCTTCACCGACCTCTGCGGGCTTGAACTGAGCGAGGTGCTGGGGCTTCGCCCGAAAGTCTTTCTGGCCCCGCCGGCCCACGAAACCGAAACCCTGGCCTACATCAAGGCCCAGAAGTTTGCGCGCCTGCCCTTTGTGTTCGAAACCCGCAACCCGCGCCCGGGCCCCACTGCCGGCTGGCTGCGGGTGCGGGTGCAGCCCATTCTCAACGAACGGCGCGAGGTGGTGATGATGGCCGGCTTGCTGGAAGACATCACCGAATGGAAAAAGACGCGGCTGCACTTGGCCGAGAGCGAACAGCGCTTCCGGGACCTGGCCGAAAACGTGCCCGGCGTGCTCTACGAATGGCACCAGGGCCACGACGGCCGGTCGGAGTTTACGTACGTCAGCCCCAAGCTGGAAGAGTTGTTCGGCGTTCCGCACGGCGAATTCGGCCGCATGTTGGGGCATTCGCATCCCGACGACTTCCAGCGGTTGGCTGAATCCATCGAGCGCGCCGCCCGCACCCAATCCCCGTGGTCTTATGAGGGCCGGGTGATGGCGCCCGGCCAGCCGCTGCGCTGGATTCGGGGCAGCGCCGTGGTCACGGGCCGCGACGCGGCCGGGATAAAATACAGCGGCATTCTGCTGGACATCACGCCGCTCAGGCAGGCCCAAACGGCCATGCGCGAAAGCGACCTGCGCTGGCGGCTGGCGGTGGAAGGCTTCGGCGACGGCACCTGGGAGCACGACCTGCGCACCAAAGAAGTGTTTTACTCGGCCGACTACCGCGCCATGCTCGGCTACAGCGAGGAGGAATTTCCCAACGGCTACCGGTCCTGGCATTCGCACGTGCACCCCGAAGACCTGGAGGAAGTGCTGCGCCTGATTGCTACCTACCTGCGCGGCGACTCCACTTCGATGTCCGCCGAATTCAGGATGCGGTGCAAAAATGGCGCGTACAAATGGGTGTTGAGCCGCGGGTTGGTAACCGAGCGCGACGCCCAGGGAGCACCCCTCGTTTTTACGGGCACCCACACCGACATTTCCGAGCTGAAACAAGCCCAGGGCGCCCTCGATGCCTCCTCCAAACGCCTGTCCACGGTTATTGCCAACTTTCAGGATGGGCTGGTGCTCGAGGACGAGAACCGGCACATCGTCCTCACCAACGACGCCTTCTGTCAACTCCTACGGGTGCCCGTCACGCCGGCGCAACTCATTGGCAAACAAGGCGGCTGGTTGGCCGAAGGCTCCCGGAATTACCTTAAAAACCCCAATCAGTACGTGGCGCGCATCACGGCCCTGGTGCGCAGCAAGAAGCCCGTCGTCGGCGACATCCTGAAGCTGCGCGATGGCCGCATTCTACAGCGCGACTTTGCCCCGATTTACGACCAGAACCGCTACATCGGGCACCTGTGGAAGTACGCCGACATCACGGCCCGCACCAAGGCCAACGAAGACCTCAAGCGGCGGGAAGAAAAGTACCGCGGCATCATCGAAAACATGTCGCTGGGCCTGATAGAGGCCGATTTGCACGACCACCTGCTCTACGCCAACCAAAGTTTTTGCGACATGACGGGCTTTTGCAACGATGAGCTGACCGGCCAGCGCCTGTCGCCGTTGCTCCTCACCGGCGAGGACCTGGAGCTGGTGGAAAGCAAAGCCGAAATGCGGCAAAAAGGCATCGCCGACTCCTACGAAATTGCTGTCACCACCAAATCGGGCGAAGTGAAATGGCTGCTCGTGAGCGGCGCCCCGCTCTACGACGACTACCAGCACCTGGTCGGCTCCATCGGCATTTACCTCGACGTAACGCCCCAGAAGCAACTTGAAGCCAGCTTGCGCGAAGCCAAAGGCCTGGCCGAAATCAGCACCCGTGCCAAGCAGGATTTCCTGGCCAACATGAGCCACGAAATCCGCACGCCCATGAACGCCATTCTGGGCATGAGCCAGCTGCTGGCCAAAACCGAACTCAGCGGCCCGCAGGCCAGCTATTTGCACGCCATCACGTCGTCGGCCGAGAACCTGCTCGTCATCATCAACGATATCCTGGACTTGTCCAAAATTGAGGCCGGGCGCATCACCATCGAAAAAATCGGCTTCAGCGCCTACGCCGTGTGCAGCCAGGTCGAGAAGACGCTGCTTTACAAAGCCGAAGAAAAGGGCCTCAGCTTCGTGACGCACCTTGGCCCCGGCCTGCCCGCCGTGCTGCTCGGCGACCCGTACCGCATCACCCAGATTCTGCTGAACCTGGCCAGCAATTCGGTTAAGTTCACCGAAAAAGGCACCGTGCGAGTGGCCTGCACGGTGGCCGGCCCGCCCGAAGCGGGCAAGGTTGCGGTGGAATTTCTGGTGCAGGACACCGGGGTGGGAATTGATGCCGAATACTTGGCGCGGGTATTCGACGACTTCAGCCAGGAAGATTCCTCCGTGACGCGCAAGTTTGGGGGCACTGGCTTGGGCCTGGGCATTAGCAAAAAGCTGGTAGAGCTGCTGGGCGGCGAACTGCGCATCGAAAGCGAAAAAAACCGTGGCACCACGAGCCGCTTTACCCTGCGCCTGCCCATTGGCGCCGAGCACGACGTGCCCGCCAAAGATGGCGCCGACGTGAGCGGCTTCCAGCAGGCCCTGCGCGGCAAGCGCGTGCTGCTGGTGGAAGACAACGTGTTCAACCGCATGCTGGCCGCCATTTTCCTGACCAACGCCGGGCTGGAAGTGAAGGAAGCCGAAAACGGCAAAATAGCGGTTGCCATGGCCCGGGAGCAACCCTTCGATGTGGTTTTAATGGACGTGCAAATGCCGGTGATGAACGGCTACGAGGCCACTGCAATACTTCGTGAGCAGTTCGGCCTCGCCGTTCCCATCATTGCCCTCACGGCCAACGCCATCACCGGCGAGCGAAGCAAATGCCTGGCGGCTGGCATGAACGACTACCTCACCAAGCCTTTCAAAGAAGACTCCCTGGTGAAGATGGTGTACGACTGGGTGTTAGGGCCGCTGGCGGCAGGAAACAATGAGCAATTGGCAGTGAGCAGGTAGCAATGAACAATTGGCAGTGAGCAATGAACGATTGAATGGCAAGAAAAAAGTTACTACCACACGCGAGATGCTTCGACTGCGCTCAGCATGACGTTCCTTTTGCTCATTGCTCATTGCTCATTGCTCATTGCTCATTGCTCACTGAGCGCAGCGTTCGTCATTGCCCCGCGTTGTACAAGACAATGGCTTGGCGCTGGTTG
>DASVTG010000027.1:0-3361 GCA_036387695.1 Hymenobacter sp.
TATATATTTTAGGCTGTAATTGATTTCCACACGTTATTTCACCGTTATATTGTGCTGCATGCATAACATATTTGTTGTTTCCATCGTATCTTTGTGCGGGAATACCACCAGGCTGAATTCACGCTACTTTTATGAAAAAGACCACCGCATTTTCGTTTTCCTCGCTGCTGCTTTTGGGCGGCGTGGGCTATTTGGCTGCCAAACTGGCCGACCTCGACCTGACGTTTTTCTTCCACGGCGACGACGACCAGCACCTCTACTGCTAAGCGCTATTCTACCCTTACGCCTTGTCTGCAGCCCTTTTGCAAGCAAAAAGCCCGGTCCCTTGGCCGGGCTTTTTTGTTGGGCGGGCGGCCAATGCGGCCGGCAGTGGCGGTTCGGCCCGGCTTTTGGAACTTTGCCCCCGCAACGGCGTAACCCGTTCAACTGTTTTTCACTGGCTGTCGGCGACGGCTTAGGCAAGCAACGGCCGCCGCAGCCTTTCTTTTCCTCCCGGTTTTTATGAACCTCGATTCCCACCAAGCTCAGGTGAGCTACATCATTGGCCGCGACCTGGCCCGCAACTTCGCCCAGCAAGGCCTCGACCTCGACGTGGACACCCTGGCCGGCGCCTTGAAAGAAGGCCTGCAGGGCCTGCCCAGCCGCCTGACCCAAGAACAAATGCAGGCCGCCATGCAACAGCTGCAGGAGCAAATGGGCGGCGCCGAAGACGAAGACGACAACCAAAACCCCAATTCCGTGAACAACAACAAAGCCGAAGGCGAAGCCTTCCTCGCCGAAAACGCCAACAAGCCCGGCGTGAAAACCCTGCCCAGCGGCCTGCAGTACGAAGTGCTGACCGAAGGCGCGGGCAAGAAGCCCGGCCTGAGCTCGTCGGTGACGACGCACTACCACGGCACCCTGATTAACGGCACCGTGTTCGACAGCAGCTACCAGCGCGGCCAGCCCGCCACCTTCCCCGTGAACGGCGTGATTGCCGGCTGGACCGAGGCCCTGCAGCTGATGGGCGAAGGCTCGAAATACCGCCTCTACATTCCTTCGGACCTGGCGTACGGCAAGCGCGGCGCGGGCCGTGACATCCCCGGCGACACGGCGTTGATTTTCGACGTGGAGCTGTTGAAGGTGAACAACTAGTTTGGCACGTGGCGGCCCGGTTCTCGGTTGCAGCCACCGCCCAGACGGCCGCCCCGCTGTGGTCGCCGCCCACCCTCACCCACTCGGCTGTTTCTGAGCACATGCAAGAACTCGAAAACCAGCCACCCGCTGAAAATGCACCCGTGGCCCCGGAAGATTCTTCCGGGGCCGCTTTGCTGTCGGCTCCCCTCGCCGGGGCCGCCGACAGCCCTGCGTCCGGCAGCCCCCCGGCCCCGGACAGTTCCGCGCCGGCCCCGCCAACGCTTCGCAGCGAGGACGGCCGGGTCGTCCTCTCCGCCACCACCCTCACCGTGCGGGGCCAGGAATTTCACCTCATCGAGCTGGAGCGGGCCGAGCTGACGCCGGTGCGCTGGATACTGTGGTACCTGCTGGGCGGGCTGGGCCTGGCCGGGGTGATGATTGCCTTCCTGCAAAACTGGTTGCGCACGGGGCCGGCCATGCTCGGCATGGCCCTCACGGCGCTGCTGCTGGCGTACGGCCACCGCGGCACCAACCGCCTGCGCCTGCACCGCCTGGGCCGCGAGATGCTGCATTTTGCCTTGCCCGGCGAAACGGCGCCCTGGCAGCGCCTCGCGGCCGAAATAAACAGCCGCATCTTCCGGGTGCACGACCAAGCGGCCCGCGAAGCCGCCGCGCTGCTGGCCGCCGCCGACGAAGCCACCCGGCAAGCCGCGCTGGCTGCTCAGGAATGGCAACGCTTCGGCAACAATCCCACGGATAACAACTTGTAGCTCATAAACAAGCTGACTTACCACCCCCAGCTTTCCGTTGGTTGCCCCGAGTTGGCTATTACCTTCGCGCCCCGTAATTCAACCGTAGCGCTTGCGCTGATATTCTCCTTTTATCCCCGAGCATGGATTCTAAACACTCGCACACCGCCATTTCCGGGGCGGGACTGCTGATTGCACTTGGCATTATTTACGGCGACATTGGCACCTCGCCGCTTTACGTGATGGCGTCCATCCTGAAAAGCGGCACCGTGCCCGACCTGATTGATTCGCACCTGGTGCTGGGCGGCATTTCCTGCGTTATCTGGACGCTGACGCTGCAAACCACGGTGAAGTACGTGCTGCTGACGCTCAACGCCGACAACAACGGGGAAGGCGGCATTTTCTCGCTCTACGCCCTGGTGCGCCGGCGCGGGGCCTGGCTTTCGGCGGTGGCCATCATCGGCGGGGCCGCCCTGCTGGCCGATGGCGTGATTACGCCCCCCATTTCGGTCTCGTCGGCCATCGAAGGGCTGAAGGCCGTGTACCCGGCCCTGACCCAGGACATGGTGGTGTACATCGTCATCGGCATCATCGCGGGCTTGTTCCTGCTGCAAAGCTTCGGCACGCAAATCGTGGGCAAGGCTTTTGGACCGATTATGCTGCTGTGGTTCACCATGCTGGGGGTGCTGGGCGTGCTGTGGGTTGTGAAAAACCCGGTCATCCTCAAGGCCTTCAACCCCTACTACGCCTACGACCTGCTGGTGCGCTACCCCGGCGGCTTCTGGCTGCTGGGCTCGGTGTTTTTGTGCACCACGGGCGCCGAAGCCCTGTATTCGGACCTGGGCCACTGCGGCAAAGGCAACATCCGCCTCAGCTGGATTTTTGTAAAATCAGCGCTGGTGCTCAACTACCTGGGCCAGGGCGCCTACCTGCTGGAGCACGAGGGCCAGATGCTGAACGGGAAGAATCCTTTCTTCGCCCTCATGCCGCAGTGGTTTCTGCTCATCGGCATTTGCGTCGCCACCATCGCGGCCATCATTGCCTCGCAGGCCCTCATCACGGGCTCGTTCACGCTCGTGGCCGAGGCCATCCGCCTGAATATGTGGCCTAAAGTAAAACTCAACTACCCCACCGACGTGAAGGGCCAGCTCTTCGTGCCGAGCATGAACCGGCTGCTGCTGCTGGGCTGCATCGGGGTGGTGCTCTACTTCCGCGAGTCGACCAACATGGAAGCCGCCTACGGCCTGGCCATCACCCTGACCATGCTCATGACCACCATTTTGCTCACGGTCTGGCTGAAGGCCAAGAAGGTGGCCGCGCCGCTGGTTATTGGTTTCGCGGCGCTTTACGGCCTCATTGAGGGGTCGTTTCTGGTGGCCAACATGGCGAAGTTTCCGCACGGCGGCTGGGTGTCGCTGGCCATCGGCGGCACGCTCATGGGCGTGATGTATGTCTGGCTGCGGGCCTACTACATCAAGCGCCGCCTCACCGAGTTT
>DASVTG010000028.1:0-1605 GCA_036387695.1 Hymenobacter sp.
GGAAAAGGTTGTGGCTCGGGTGGAAGCCGAAAGGGGGGCTGAGCCGGGTGGCCCGCCGGCCGTGCAGCTGGCCCTGACGGACCTGACCGAGCAGCGCCGCGAAGCCGAGCGACGCCACCGCAGCGACGACCGACTGCAGCAGGTGCTGGCGGCCTCGGGCACCGGGGCCTGGGTGTGGACCCTGGCCACCAACGCCCTGGAGTGGGACGCCCAGGCCCAGGCCTGCCTGGGGCGGCCCCACGACCCCAACCCCACGTCGTTCGACGTGTTGAAGGCCGCCATCCACCCCGACGACGCGCCCCGGGTGCGGCGCGCCATGCACGCCGCCTTGCACCTCGGGCAGCCGTTGGACCTGGAGCACCGCGTGTGCTGGCCCGACGGCGCGGTGCACGTGGTGGCGGCCAACGGCAAGGTGCAGCGCAACTCCCTCGGCGAGCCGGAATGCCTGATGGGCCTGGTGCGGGACGTGACGGACCGCTACGTGGCCGAGCAGGAACTGCACTACCAAAACACCCAGCTTCAGCGCCTGCTCGACAACATGCCCATGGTGTTCGCGCGGCTGTCGCCCGCCGGCGAGTACCTGGAAATGAAGGGCGCCGGCCGGCACCGGTTGGGCATGACGGAAGCCGACGCGGTTGGCCAATCCATTTTTGACCTTTTCCCAACGCTGACGGACTCCTTCCAGCGCCTGCTGGCGGGCGAATCCATCAATTTCATTGGCTCGGCCGAAGTTGGGGGACAATCCGTCTCGTTCCAGAACTACGGCTTTTTCGACCAGCAGCGGCAGCAAGGCGTCGTCTTTGCCATCGACGTCACCGAGTCGGAGCAGGTGAAGGAGCGCCTGCGGGCCGAACAAGCATTCACCAAAAGGCTGCTCAACCACTCCATCGACGGGGTGGCGGCGTTCGACCACACCGGCCGCCTCACGGCTTGGAACCGGGCCATGGCCGCGCTCACCGGCCGCACCGAAGCCGAGGCGCTGGGCCAGGACGTGATGGCCTGCCTGCCGTTTGAGCCCACTTCGCCCATTGGCCAAACCGTGACGGCGCTGCTGCACGGCCCGGCCCGGCCGCGCTACAACCACGCCTTCACCTGGCCCCAGTCGGACCGCGACGTGGAGCTCACGGCCACCCCCCTGGCCCACGCCGACGGCGCGCCCGGCACCGGCGGCCTGCTCCTGCTGCGCGACGTCACGGAGCGCAACCGCCTGCACACCCACGCCGCCCAGCTCAAGGCCCGGCAGCAGCGCGAAACCTTCCGCCTCGTGCTCATGGCCCAGGAAGTGGAGCGCAAGCGCATCGCCGAGGCCCTGCACAACGGCGTGGGGCAACTCCTCTACGCCACCAAGCTGCACCTGGAAGACGGCGCCACCACGCCCGGCGCCGCCCGGGCCCTGGCGCTGCTGGAAGACGCCATCAAGGCCACCCGCACCGTTTCGTTTGAGCTCACGCCGGGCATTTTGGAGGATTTTGGTCTGGCGGTGGCCTTGCAAAAGCTGGCCCGCAACATCCCGCCCGACAAGCTGCGGCTGCACGTGTACCTGACCGGCCTGCACCAGCCCTTGCCCAAAGTGCTGAACGTGGCCATTTACCGCATGGTGCAGGA
>DASVTG010000029.1:0-1775 GCA_036387695.1 Hymenobacter sp.
ATGCCCAGCCACACCGAAGAAAACTACCTCAAAGCCATTTACAAGCTGGCGGAGGCCGAGCCGGAGGCCGCCGGGGTGAGCACCAACCGCATTGCCGCGGCCCTCTCCACCCGCGCCGCGTCGGTCACGGACATGCTGCGCCGGCTGGCCGACAAGGGCTTGCTCAACTACGAGAAGTACCGGGGCGTGCAGCTCACCCCGGAGGGCCAACGCTTGGCGCTGCTCACCATCCGCAAGCATCGGCTGTGGGAGGTTTTTCTGGTACAGCAACTGGGCTTCAACTGGGACGAGGTGCACGAGGTAGCCGAGGAGTTGGAACACGTGCAGTCGCCGCTGCTCATGCGGCGCCTCGACGCCTTTTTGGGCCACCCCGCCCTGGACCCGCACGGCGACCCCATTCCCGCCGAGGACGGGGCCGTGCGCCGGCCCGCCCACCGCCTGCTGGCCGACATGGGACTGGGCGAGCGCGGCACCCTGGCGGCCGTGAAAAACACGTCCGTTCCCTTCCTGCAGTACCTCGACAAAGTGGGTTTGCAGCTAGGCGCCCTGGTTGAAGTGTTGGACAAGGTGGCGTTTGATAACTCCTTTGAAATCCGCATCAACCGGGAGCGCACCGCGCTGATTTCGGCCGAAGTAAGCTGCAATTTGTTTGTAACCGAATAAAGGGGGCTGCCAGGCAAGCAAGCGCCAAATCCGGGTGGTAATCCGACCAAACGAAGTTCAGCGAAGCTAATCCGAAAAATCCGTGGTTCAGACAATTTTCTCCGATACCATTGTGGCGCTGTCCACGCCGCCCGGGGCGGGCGCGCTCGCCGTTGTCCGGCTTTCCGGGCCGGCGGCCATTGCCATCACGGCCGCCGTGTTCTCCAAAAAAAGCTTCGCCCAAGCCGGCGGCCACACCCTGCACTACGGCGCGCTGCAAGAGCCCGGCGGCGAGATTATCGACGAAGTGGTGGCGGCGCTGTACCGCGGGCCCCGCTCCTTCACCCGCGAAGACGTGGTGGAAATCAGCTGCCACGGTTCCGACTACGTGGTGCGCCAAGTGCTGGCCTTGCTGCTGCGCCACGGCGCCCGCCTGGCCGAAGCCGGCGAGTTCACCAAGCGCGCTTTTCTAAACGGCGCCCTCGACCTGGCCCAGGCCGAAGCCGTGGCCGACCTCATCGCCGCCGACTCGGCCCTGAGCCACCGCGTGGCCCTCAACCAGCTGCGCGGCGGCTTCTCGCAGGAGCTGCGGGAGCTGCGGGCGCGCCTCGTCAAGTTTGCCGCGCTGCTGGAGCTGGAGCTGGACTTTGGCGAAGAAGACGTGGAGTTTGCCGACCGCACGGGCCTTGCCCAACTGCTGGCCGAGGTGCGCGCCGTGGTGGCGGGACTGCTGCGCTCGTTTGAGTTGGGCAACGTCATCAAAAACGGCATCACGGCCGTCATCGCCGGGCGGCCCAATGCCGGCAAGTCCACCTTGCTCAACGCCTTGCTGCGGGAAGAGCGCGCCATTGTATCGGCCATTCCGGGCACCACCCGCGACTTCATTGAGGACGAGGTGAGCATCGACGGACTGCGGTTTCGCTTCGTGGACACGGCCGGGCTCCGCGACAACCCCGCCGACGAGGTAGAAGCCATCGGTGTGAGCCGCACCCGCCAGCGCGTGCGCCAAGCCGCGCTCCTGCTGTATTTATTCGATTTGACGGAATTGACTCCCGCCGAAGTACGCGAGGAAATTCAGGCGCTTACCTCGGGGCTGGAGTTGCCGGTGCTGGCCGTTGGCAACAAAATGGACT
>DASVTG010000030.1:0-13762 GCA_036387695.1 Hymenobacter sp.
ACGGGGTAGATGCAGGTGCCCCACAGCGGCAGGCCCTTGCGCAGCACGTGGGCGCATTCCTCGCCTATCATCTTCCACCACAGGGGCCGGTCCACGCCGGGGTGGCTGGTTTCGGTGATGGCGAAGGGGCGGCCGTAGCGCTGGTAGGCCTTGCGCAACAGCTTGTGCAGCGGCACCCAGCGCGGGTCCATTTCAGGGTCGTTCCAGCCCAGCTTGCGGTAGGGGTGCAGCTGCCACTGGTTGTCGTAGTAGTAGTTGAAGCCCACGATGTCCAGCAGCTCGGGGTTGCCGCCCAGCTCCGGGCACATGCGGCCGCACAGCATGTCGGTGGCCTGAAACTGGTTTTGGTGCGAGTCGCGGGCTTCGCGGCGGTGCTGGGGCCAGGGGTTGGGCGGCGGTACGATGCTGATGAGCGGCTCGGTGGTGAGCAGGCGGATGCTAGGGTCGGCTTCGCGCAGGGCGTAGCTGCCTTCAATGTAGGCGCGCATCAGGCCGTACTTCACGCGCCAGCCCTGGCCGTGGCAGTAGGGCGAAGTGCCGTTGGCGTCGCCGCCCAGCCAGGAAATGAAGCTGACCTCGTTGATGGGCGTGACGATGAGTACGTCGTCGGGCCGCACGGAGCGGTAGAAATCCACAAAGGCGCGGCACAGCGCGGCGAAGCGCCGGGCAAACATGGGGTGCAGCGGCGTAAGGTCGTCGGGGTAGCCGAAGTGGCACAGGTCCCACACTTGCTGGATGCCGAGGCGCTGGCCCGCGTCCAGCATCGTTTTCACGGTGCTGAAGTCGTATTGGTAAGGCGTTTTCTCGATGTGGGCCCACCGAATTCCCTCGCGCACGGTGCGCACGTTAACCTGACCCAAGTCGGCGTAGTCTTGCTCAAGAAGTTCCAGGTGCCCGGTCAGGGGCAGGAAATCGACGCGGTGGCCGAAGGCGTTGAGTTGGTCGGTGCATTCGTAGCCGCCCCACCAAAACGAGCGAAACGGGTTGGAGGTGTCGGATAATTCAGGGTTCATACGCGGTGCTTCACTACAAAAACAGTGGCCAGGCGCAAGGTCGAGGCCACCCAATATCGTTATTTTCAACTAAGTGGCCCGGACGGGTTGGGCAGGGGGGCCTAGTTTCGGCCCGCCAGGTTGTGGGCCTCAATAAACACCTGCTTCACGTCCGGGTGTGCGGTTTGGATGGCGGTTTGCAGGCCCTCAATGGCCTCGGCCACTTGCTTGGAATTCAAGGCGTCGTCAAAATCCACGTCCAGGGCCAGCACCACGTCGTTGGCGCCCAAGTGCATGGTCAGCGGCGAGCGAATGTCCTGCACGTGCGGTTGGGCGCGGGCAATGCGCTCCAGGCTGGCCAAGGTTTCGTCGTCCACGCCCTGGCCCACCAGCAAGCTCTTGGTGCGGTACACCAGAAACACGGCCACCAACACCAGCAGCACGCCAATGGCAATCGAGGCCGCGCCGTCCAGCGTGGGGTTGTTGAGCAGGTGCCCCAAGTACACCCCAATCAGGGCAAAGACCAGGCCCAGCAGGGCGGCCAGATTTTCGAGCACCGAGGCGAACACCGCCGGGTCGTTGCTGGTGCGCAGCTGCTGCCAGAAGCCTTTGCCTTTGGCGCCGGGATTGTCAAACAATGCCTTCACCGCCAGCCCGGTTGCGATGCACTCGAACACGACCGACAGGCCCAGCACCCAGTAGTTCCAGGTGGGGTCGGTGAGCGGTTCGGGGTGCTCGATGTGCTTGATGCCTTCGTAGAACGACATGCCGCCGCCAATGGCAAAAATCAGCACGGCCACAATCAACGACCAGAAATACAGCTCTTTGCTGCGGCCAAAGGGGTGGCGGGCGTCGGCGGGCTTTTGGCTTTGGTGCACGCCGTAGAGCAGCAGCACGCCGTTGCCGCTGTCGACCAGCGAGTGGATGCCCTCCGAGAGCATGGCCGACGAGCGGGTGAAATAGGCCGCCACGAACTTGCTGATGGCAATGGCCACGTTGGCCGCAATGCCGCCGTAAAGGGAAACTTTTGAAGAATTAGCTGATGCCATAGGCGCCAAAGTACGGGCTAACTGCCGGCCGGGTTGAAAACGCGGCGGTAGAACGCCTTGGGGCCCGGAAAAGCCGTGTCCAAACCTTGAGCAACGCTACGCCGCCGGATGCGCCTGGGCCCGCGCCGACAACCGCTTGGCTTCCACAAAAATGCGCTTGAATTCCGGCCGCTTGGCTCGCACGGCGTCCTGCATCACGTCGATGGAGTGCTCAATTTGTTCGGCGGTCATCGAGTTCGAAAACTCCACGTCCAGGGCCATCACCACGTCGGCGGGCCCGAGGTAGGAAGTAAGCGGAGGGCCAATCCGCTCCACGCCGGGCTGGCTCTTGATGATTTGCTCCAGCTCGGCCAGGGTTTCGTCGTCCACGCCGGTGCCCACCAGCAGGCGCTTGGTTTTGTAAATGAGGAACACGGCCACGCACACCAGCAGCGTGCCGATGCCGATGGAAGCTGCTCCGTCGAGGTACGGGTTGTTCAGCAAATGCCCGAAAAACACGCCCGCCAGCGCAATGACCAAGCCCAGCAAGGCGGCCAGGTCTTCCAGCAAAATGGCAAACACCGCCGGGTCCTTGCTGCGCCGGATGCTGGCCCAGAAGCCCAAATCGCCGCGCTCGTGGTTGAAGGCCCGGAACGCCAGAAAGCACGAAATGCCCTCGAACACCAGCGACAACCCCAGCACCACGTAGTTCCAGGTGGGGTCGGAGATGGGCGCGGGGTGCTTGATGTGCTGGACGCCCTCGTAGAACGACATGCCGCCGCCCACTGAAAACACCAGAATGGCCACAATCAGGGCCCAGAAATACAGCTCCTTGCTGCGCCCAAACGGGTGGCGGGCGTCGGCGGGCTTTTCCGACTGCTTCACGCCATACAAAATCAAGATGCCGTTGCCGCTGTCGACCAAGGAGTGGATGCCCTCCGACAACATGGCCGAGCTGCCGGTGTAAAACGCGGCCACAAACTTGCTGATGGCAATGGCCACGTTGGCCGCAATGGCCCCGTAGATAGCGAATTTGGAGGAAGAAGCGGCTGTACTCATGCCCTGCCTTACGGCTCGGGCAGGGCCGGCGTTGGAAAGTAGCGCGGACTTTTAGTCCGCGAACCGATGCCGCAACCCTCGCGGACTGAAAGTCCGCGCTACTTTCGCCCCATGTCGCAACCTTCTCTACAGCGCCGCTTGGGCCTGGTGCAAGCCACCGCCCTCAACATGATTGACATGGTGGGCATCGGTCCGTTCGTTACCCTGCCGCTGGTGATGGGCTTCATGGGGCCGAACTTCCTGCTGGCCTGGCTGGTGGGCGCCGCCCTGGCGGCGGTCGATGGCCTCATCTGGAGCGAGCTGGGCGCGGCCTACCCCGAGGCCGGGGGCAGCTACCGCTTTCTCAAGCTGGCGTATGGCGAGCAGAAGTGGGGCCGCTACATGTCGTTTCTCTACGTGTGGCAGACGCTCATCCAGTCGCCGCTGGTGCTGGCGTCGGGCTCCATCGGCTTCGCCCAGTATTTCGGCTACCTCGTGCCCATGACCGAGTGGTGGCAGCCCAAAGCGGTGGCCGGCACGGTGGTGTTGCTGCTGGTGGTGCTGCTCTACCGCCGCATCGAGGACATCGGCAAGCTAGGCGTGGCCCTGTGGGTGGGCGTGCTGAGCTTGATGGGCTGGCTGATTTTTGGTGGCGTCACGCACCCCAACCACCACGTCGATATTTTCCCGACGGGCGGTTTTTCGGCCCTGCCCGGCTTGCTCATTTCGGCCGCCATGGGCCAGGCGGCCGTCAAAACCATCTATTCGTACCTCGGCTACTACAACGTGTGCCACTTGGGCGCCGAAATCAAAGGGCCGGAGAAGGTCATTCCACGCAGCATTTTCCTCAGCATCCTGGGCATTGCGGCCTTGTACCTGCTGCTGAACTGGAGCGTGGGCACCGTTATTGGCTGGCAGGAAGTGCAGGGCTGGCAGGCCAGCGCCGGCGACAAGTCGCAGTTCATCATCAGCGTGTTTATGGAGCGGCTGTACGGGCCCACGGCGGCCAACGTGGCCACGGCCATGGTACTCCTGGTGGCGTTTGCCTCGCTGTTTGCGGTGCTGCTGGGCTACTCGCGCATCCCCTACGCGGCGGCGGCCGACGGCGAGTTCTTGTCCATCTTTGGCAAGCTGCACCCCACCAAGCAGTTTCCCTACGTGTCGCTGCTGCTGCTGGGCGGCGTGGGGTTTGTGTTCAGTCTGCTGTTTCGGCTGGGCGAGGTCATTTCGGCCATCCTGGCCATGCGCATTCTGGTGCAGTTCGTGGGCCAGGCCGTGGGGCTGATGCTATTGCGCCGGCGGCGTGGTACCAGCACGCTGCCGTTCAAAATGCCGCTGTACCCGCTGCCCGTCATCCTGGCCATTGCGGTGTGGCTGTTCGTATTCGTGGGCATCGCGCCCGCCGAGGTAACGTGGGGCGGCGTGCACTTCAAAGTGTACTTCCAGCTGGCTGCGCTGGGCATGATGGCGCTGGGTACGGTAGCGTTTCTACTGTGGAGCCGCCGGCTGGGAAGGTGGCCGTTTGCGCAGTAGCTTGCTGCGCTGAATCACCTTTTACTTCCTGTTTATTTTCCTTGTTTTCATGCGCTTTGTTCTAAGCTTGGCAGTGCTTGCGGGAGGGCTGTCGTCTTGCGCCGTCTCGTCGGGTATTGTCCGTACCGGATTTCAGCCCCGTGCTGTTCAGGCAATGCCTTTCGCTTCGCCGGTGGCACAAGTGGCCACCATTCAGCGGGGAAATCAGCCCGAGGTCAATCTGGAAGCCTCAGTTGAATCCGCGCGGCTGATGCGCAAGCTGTTGGTTAGCCACCAAGCCGAATTGCATTTGGCCGATGAGTTGGTGATTCCCGATTCGCTGCAGCAACAGGCCAGCCAAGAAATTTACCAAGCAGTAAACGGCATTGAAAAGCGGCAGCGGCTGGATACGGGGGCGCATTTGCCGGCGCTGGATTACTTATTAGCCGGCCGCACCCAGCGCTACGTGCTGGTGACGGCCACCCAGGGCTTTACCCGTTTGGAAGGCAACTACGGCAATCAACTGGCCAAAACCATTGGCGTCGGGCTGCTGACCATGGGAATGATGGTGCCAGTAGCCGTCAAGGCCAAGTCAGATATCTGCTTGTTTATCTATGATAAAGAGCAAAGGAACATTGTTTACTACAACCACACGCCCCCGCCCGCCGAGCGGGAGCCACTGGATGAAGCTGTGGCTGGAGAAACAGCTCGGCACGATGCTGGCCAAAGATTTTCCGCTGCATTAACGGTTTAGCCCAGCCGCTTCTCGTAGCAGAAGAACCGGAGCCCCGGCCGAAACGCCAACGTGATTTCGCCCGGAGGAATAAAGCATATTGCTGGTGGTTCGCTGTTCCAGCAGGCAGAACGGCCGGGATTTAGCCTGGCCGTTGCAGATTGTAATGTGCAGTCTGAGCAAGATTACGCAGTTAAATCCCGAAAAAGCTCTATGTAGTGTTCGCGTTCGGAAAGCACTGAGTACCGACTCAAAACGGTTTCGCGGCCTGCGCGGCCTATCTGCAAGCGCAAGGCTTCGTTCTCAATCAGGCGACCGATTTTGTCAGCCCATTCCTGGGGTTCCGACGCCAAATATCCGTTCACACCGTCCTCGATAATAACTGAATTGACGCCAACTGGAGACATCAGCGTGGCAATTTCTAATGCCATGTATTGCAATCCTTTCAGACCGCACTTGCCGTTGGCCCACTCGTCGTCAGGTAGCGGCATTAGGCCAATATCAATTTCTGATAAGTCGTGGATTTCGGTATTCTTTTTCCAAGGCAAACCCACAATGTCCAGTTCCTGATTGCGGTAGTTGCCATCGCCAATGACTTTAAAATATACTTTTTCGCCGTATTTGGTTTTGAGCAGGCGCAAAGCAGGCAAGGAGGTCTCGAAGTGTTGAATGGTGGTGAAAGAGCCACTCCAACCCACGCACACGCGGCCCGGATGGGGCGGGACGGTTGCCCGCCGGTACTCATCGGTGTCGATGGTCGTGGGCACCACCACCACGTTTTTGTTGTACGCTTTGGCGTAGTTGGCTAGATAATCGTTGCCGGCAAAAATCAGGTCGGAAGCGGTAATGATGTCCTTGGTTTTGTCGGCGTTTTTCAGGAAACCGAGTCCTTTGTTACCTTCCGACACGTTCTGCATCCAAATAGAGTCGTCGAAGTCAAACACCACTTTGGCTTTAGAGTTGGCAAAAAGCCGTTCGAAAACAGTGGTGCCAATCATAAATGCTTCCCGCTGAATAAACACGATATCGTACTTGCCCACGTTCAGCACGTTGCCCAAACGTTTGGCAGCGCTCTTGGCAAAAATTTTCAATTTGCCCAGGTAATTGCCAGCGTTGTACAGCACCTTATCGTCCTCAGCCGAAATTAGATAGGAATAGTCGCTGTCGAAACCATTTTGTCGTAGGTAATCAATGTATTGCTCAAAGCGAAAGCGCTGCGAGGGAGAGCGGTCAGGCCGGTGCATGGCCACGAAAAGGATGCGTTTCATGGGATATATTTTACAAAAAACTGCCGTTCTGACTTGCTTTTGCATTAAGTCAGAACGGCAGATGGCTATTCACAGTTGGCTACTCTTCGAGCCATACAGGAGGCAATTTTTCGAGCACTTCAATGTTCTCGAATTTGCTGCTTTTTTTGATGCCAGTGCGCTTGGCCCAGTCCACCATTTGGTCGAGGCCCTCACGCAAGGTGGTGGCGCGGTCCTGACCAAAGAGGCGGTGTGCCTTGGAGTGGTCTGACCAAGCAATCTGCACCTCGTTGCGGGCTTCTACGTGTCGCACCATGCCTTCCAGGCCCATGCTCTCCATCACGGTGGTGGCCAGTTCTTTCACGCTGTACTCCTGGTCGGCGCCTATGTTGATGACCTCGCCGTAGGCCGCCGGGATATTCACGCAATTGGCTATGTGGGGGGCGATGTCGCCTACGTACGAAAAGGCGCGCTTCTGTTCACCGTCACCGAAAATGGTGAGCGGCTTGCCTTGCATTAGCTGGTTCATGAAGATGCCTACCACGTTGCGGTACCGGTCGCCCAGGTTTTGGTATTCGCCGTACACGTTGTGCGGACGGAAAATGACGTAGTCGAGGCCAAACATTTCGTGGGCACACTTAAGGTCCAACTCCACGGCGTACTTGGCCACGCCGTACGGGTCTTCCGGTTGGGGCGTCATGTCTTCACGCATGGGCGGCTCAATGGCGCCGTAAGTGGCAATGCTGGACGTGAAGACGAAGCACCTAATTTTGTGTTTGATGCTCTCATTTATCAAATTCACGCTGCCGACCAAGTTGTTTTGGTAATTGAAGCGTCGAATGAAATGGCTCAGCCCTTCTGCGGCATAAGCAGCCAAGTGGTACACATAGTCAAAGTGGTTTTCCTCGAACAGACGGGCCAGCAACTCATGGTCCAAGATGGAGCCGTGCACGAAGCTGGCGTTGGGGTCTTGAGGCAGGTTTTCTTGGAAGCCGCCGCTCAAATCATCAAGCACTACTATTTTGTGGCCTAGTTTAAGCAGTTCGCGGGCAACGTGGGCCCCCACAAAGCCGGCGCCGCCGGTAACGAGAGAAGTAATCATACAAGATGAATAAGACTGACGCCCGGCAATGTAGTCGCAGGACGCAGGAAGTGAACTAAGGAGATTCTGGGTGCAAAGGTCGGGGTTTTTCTCTTACTGCCAATCTTACTTCAACCTTACCGGGTTGGCTGCTTAGAGCCTATCCAAATAGGGCATAATTTACGGCATGGCTACGACACAAGAGTTCACCATTTCCGACACGTTATGGGCCCGGCTTGAGCCGTTGCTGCCGGTCCATGTACCCAAGCCTCACCCGTTGGGTCGCCACCGGCAGCGCATTGCCGACCAGCAGGTGCTGAACGCCATTTTCTTTGCGCTGCGCACGGGTTGCCAGTGGAAAGCCCTGGACGCAACGGGCTGGTGCAAGGGCTCGACGGCGCACAGCCGGTTGCAGCAGTGGGGACAGGCCGGCATGTTTGCGCGCCTCTGGGAGGAAGCCCTGCAAGACGACGACTTAACCGGGCTGAATTTTTCCTGGATGGCCCTCGACGGTTCGCTGCACAAAGCCCTGCTGGGCGGGAAAAAATAGGCCCCCACCCCACGGACCGAGGCGCGGGGCATGCCGGTGGGGCTAGTGCTGGCGGGGGCCAACCGGCACGGCCTGAAGCTGACGGAAAGTACCTTGCAAAGCATGCCCCCGGCGGCTGAAGCCGCCCGCGATGCCCACCGGGCGGCGGGCCATAACCAGCACCTGTGCCCGGACGCGGGCTACGATTATGACCAGGTGCGCGAAGTGGTGGGCGCGTTGGGCCACACGGCCCGCATCCGACCCCGAGGCGAGGAAGCCCGGGCCAAACAAGCGGGCCAGAAAGCCCGGCGCTGGGTCGCGGAACGAACTCATTCCTGGCTCAACCGCTTCCGCCACCTGCTTACCCGCTGGGCCAAAAAATCCGAAAACTACCTCGCCATGCTCCATTTTGCCTGCGCCCGAATTACTTGGCATCAGTGCCTATTTGGATAGACTCTTATTACCATGGGCTCATCCTTGGGCGTAATTCAGCCGCTTCTCATAGCAAAAGAACCGCAGCCCCGGCCGAAACGCCAAGCTGATTTCGCCCGCAAAGCGGTATCCCAGCTTCGGGAAAAGCCGTTGCGTAGCGGCGTTTTCCGAGTTGGTGTCTACTCGGAGCACACGCAGGCCTTGGACTACAGCTTGTCTCTCTGCTTGTTCCATCAAGGCCAAGCCCACGCCTTTTCCTCGCTCGGCGGGGTCCACGGCCAAGCGGTGCGTGACCAATGCGGGCTCGGTCATGTCCCAGTCAGCTTGGGCGTATTCCTCGTCCTGGTCCTGGGTGAGCGCGGCAATGCCGGCCACCGCGCCATTTAGCTCAGCCACCCAAAGCTGGTTGCGCTCGGTGTCGGCCAGGAAAACCGCTTCGTTCGGGTAGTCAGTCGACCATTGAAAGTTGCCGCTCGCATTCATCAGGGGCACCACCCGCCGGACGAGAGCGAGAATGGCAGGGACATCGGCTTCGGTAGCAGGGCGAATGGAAAGCATAAACAAGGCGGTAAAATGTTGGCAAGAAAGCCCCTGCAAATCAAACACCGCGGGCGGCCCACGCAATAGCTGTCGCCCGGTTTACCTTGCCGGTTGCGCTGGCACGCCGTCGCTTACTTAGCCGCTGCCGAAGCGCCGCCCATTATCACTTCCATGGACGGCAACTTTGTTTGTGCCATTCTGAATCTGGTGGCCACTGAGCCTCAGCAAGAGTTGCTGGTGTGGCCGGGCGCTACGGCTGCTGAGCCCCCCACCACCTACACCGGCCTCAACTTGGCGCAGCGCATTGCCGCCGGCCGGCAAGCCCTGGCCAGCCAGCGGGTGCTACCCGGGCAGCGGGGTGTTGCTGCTGGTGCCGGTGGGAGTAGAGCTGATTTGTGTGCTGTTGGCCATTATGGCGCACGGCGGCACGGCGGTGCTTCCGCCGGCGGGCGTTACGCCCCGGGAGTGCTGCGCCGCGGTCAGATGTCGGCCCTCATCAACTTGCAGCCCGCGTTGCGGCTGCTGCGTTGGGTGGCCCGCGCCTGTAATGTTTCCTGCTTCACAACCAGCAACCTGCCCAGCACCGGGAACCTGCTGAAGCCAGCGCGGGCGGTGCCGCTGACGCAAGCGGCGCTCATTTCGCACAGCTCCGGCTCGACTGGGACGCCCAAAGAGGTAACGCGCAGCCACCGGATATTGCTGGCGCAGCACGAGGTGCTGAAGCAGGTTTTTCCGCCCTGGGCCGGGCAGCGCGACTTTCACCTGTTCCCCAACGCGCTGCTGCACAACCTCTCGGTCGCTATAGTCAGCGTGCTTCCCCAGGTGCCGTGGTCCAATATCCCGCAACTCAACCCCGAGGTGGTAGTGCGCCAGATTGCCCACGAAGAAGTGCAGACCCTCACGGGCAACGTCTTTTATTTGCAGCGTCTGTTGCCCGCGCTTCGGGCCTGGCCCGGTGGTTTTCCGACCGTGGCGGGCGTGGGCGTAGGCGGGTCGCCGGTGCCGAAGGGCCTGCTGCAGGGCTTGCAGTTGGTGTTAAAATATCCGAGTGCGACAGTGCCGACCCGCGCTCGATGAGCACGCCGCGGCAGGCCGGAAACAGCACGGCCCAGCCGGGGTCGGTGCGGGGCGCCACCACAATTTTGCCCTGCACCGCCAGGTCATCGTTCGGCCCGTTGATGACCACCACTTCGCCGCTGACCTGGCCGGCGTAGCAGCCGGTGCCTTGCCACTGGCCCGGCCGGAGCGCCGCGGCGTCAGGAACTGCGGCCGGCCGGGCAGGCACTACCACCCGCGAGGGCGCGTACTGGGGTTGGTAGGAGGTAAATTCCTGCTGCCAGCTGGCAACCAGGGCCGCCAAGTCAGCAGAAGCTTTTGAGTTGACGGCCGCGGCTATTTCGGTTTCGGTGAGGTAGAAAACGTTGGCTGGAGCGGCGAGTTTGCCCGCGGTGACCAGGCGCTGGCCAAAGGCGCGGTACATGCCAAACAGCCGAGTGCGTTCAAGGCGCAGCTCTTCTTGGCGGCTCACCGCCAGTTGCAACTGTCGCAGGCGCCGCCGCATGGTGCGCCGAAACCAGAACGACCGGCCAGCCAGCCGCGCGTCCAGTTGGGCAGTGGCCGCGCGGCGCAACCCGTCCAGGGCCAGCGGCTCAGCAGTGGGGAGCGTGGCCGTTTCGTTGGCCAAATAATTGCGCAGGTAGCGGAAAAATAGCAACGGGTCGGTGCGCATGGTTTCCGTTTCCAGCTTCAGTTCGCCGATGCCGTGGTCGCCGTAGGCGCCCAGATATTGCTGAATGGCGTGGTGCAATTTGGGCGCCAGTGCTTCAATCCGAAAGGGCAAGTCGGTGGGCAGGCCCAGAATCAGGGGCCGGAGCGTGGGCAAATCCTGCTGCACCCGGCGGGCCAGCGCTTGCATCTCGTGGGCCGGACGGGCGCTGGCTAACTGCTGGTCGCCGGACAAGTACCGGCTCAAAAACTCTTCACCATCGGCAATGCCCGCTACGGTCAAGTGTCGCTGAGCCGCGCCGTTGGCCATCATCACCCGAAAGTCATTGATGATGGGCGTGGTCCAGTTGCGGAGCAGCCCAGCATCAAGGCGTCCTTTCTCGGCCAGCAATTCGGCTGCCGACAACTCCGCCATCGGCAGCTGATAGAACCGCTCAAATTGCTGCTGAAAGCGCCGGTGGAAATTGGCCGTGCGTTGCAGCCGCCGCCCAAAGGCCCACACCAGGCGCGTGAGGTTTACGAGCAGGCGGGGCAGCAGCTGCAGCTTCTCGCGGGCCGACTTCTCGTGGCTTTGCACTAGGTCCACGGGCTCTTCCAGGCCCATCATGCGCTCCATGTCGGCCTTGTTTTGCCGAAAGGCGGGCAGCAGTAGCAGGCCGCGGTACCAGTTGTTGATGTTGTAGTAAACCCGGCCTTGCACCAGGGTCAGCAGTTGCGTCACCACCGATTCGTGCGCCTGCGCAGTGACCGCCGGCAGCCCCAGCACCTGCATGGTTTGCCGGTACACCGTGGCGTAGGCCCGCTGCGCAAAGCTGAACGTGAGCGGCGTGGTCACCCCGCAGTAGCTCTCCTGGATGTTGGCGTTGTCGTACACCACCACTTCCGGGATGCGCTGCGTGATGGGTCGGGCCTGCACCACCCACAGCCGCTCCTCGGTGGCCACAAACTCCACGTCATGGGGGGCGCCTAACTGCGTTTCCAACTGGCTCGCTAGCTCTACTAGCTCCCGGAGCTGTGCCGGGCTGAGGCAGCGTTGCGCCTGCCGCGCGGCGGGCACCGGTGCCACGGCGGTGCCGTTGGCGCCGTCGGCTACTACCTGCTGCGTTTTCAGCGCGACTTTCTCGTGCGTCAGCGCACCCGTTTTCTTGTCGAAATAAAATTCATCCGGCTCTAGCAAGCCACTTACCAGTCCCTCGCCAAACCCCCACACTGCGTGGATGGCCAGCTCCTGCGGGTACTCTGGGAAAGTGGTGAACAGCACGCCCCTCGCGGCCGCCGTCACCTGCCGCTGCACCACAATGGCGGGCCGGGCGTCCAGCCCCAAGCCGTGCTGCCGGCGGTAGGCCACGGCCCGCTCTGAATACGCGCTAGCCGCGCACTGCGCCACCGCCGCTAGCACGGCGGGCAGCGTGGTCAGGTTTAGCCGCGAGTCCATCAGCCCTGGGAAAGCTGCTGTGCGGCCGTCCTCATCGGCCACGGAGGAACGCACCACCACCGGCTGCTGCACAAACCCCCAGCGCTGGAGTTGCTGCGTCAGCTGCTCCTGTACGGAAGGCGGAAGTGTGAACTCCTGCAGCCGTCGTTGCCGCTCGGTCAGCCCCGCTTCATCGGTCGGCAGGCTAGTTAGCACACAGTCGAACAACTCGGCCGGCAACACCGCAAAACCAGGCACGGGCAGCCCCAACTGCCGCAACCGAAACAGGCCAGCGGCCTTGCCACCCACGGTGGCGGCGCCGGGCAGTGGTTGGGCGCCGGACACCAAGGCGCTAGCGGCCGGGCGCGAATTCAATCTGGACAAGGAGGAAAAGGTAGCTGCTGAGAATAAACAATGACACCAAGAGCTCGGCCCGGCGTAGGGTGGTTTCACGCGGCCGGGCCAGGCCCGCACCGTACAAGGCCAGCGTGGCCAGATACAACGCCGCCAGGCCGGCGTAGGCCCAGGCACCCGCTTGCATCTGCCGTAGCAGCCAGACCTGCGCGGAGCAGCCGGCCAGCAGCAGCACCACCACCGCGCCTCGCAGCCCCAGCACCTGCGAGTAAGTAGCCAGGCCGCTGCGTTCGGCGGCCGGCGCGTGGGTTTTGCGCGCCAGCTCGAAGGCGAAGCCGCCGAGCAAGCTCAGCAGCATGAGCAGCGTCAACAGCGGCGTGCCCAGCGGCCGATAGGCTAACCACAGCCACAGGATGATGAGGGGCACAATAAGCATGTGGCCCACCGCATACAGCACCAGGCGCGGCGTGAGAAAGAATGGCACGAAAAACTCGCGGCGCATCAGCCAGCTGTAAACCACCTCCAGGGTCCAACCCACGAGCGCTGGCCAACCCATTAAGCCCGACCACACTACTTCCAGCACGGCTCCGGCTGCTGCCAGTCGTTGCAGTTGCGGCAGCGTCACGCGTCCGGTTTGCAGCACCCGGTGCGGGTGAAACTGTGTGTTGGAGGCATAGTCCTTTAGTTCATCAAACACCCGCAGTCGAAAGAAGAACGACACCGTGGCCGCCACCCCCAAAGCCTCGCGCCAGCCGAAGAAGCCCAGGGCTGGAACTGGCCCCGTCGTTTGCTGAGCCACGGCAAAAACGGTCAGAAACAAGATGCCAAACAGGCACATGTTCACGGGCGGAAAACACTCCTGGAAGTAGGCAGCTAGGTAGCGGACGTTCATGCTGCCAAAGTACGGGCAATGAGAAAGCATATTAATGAGAAATCATATTACTACATATTGTTCTTGCGGTTGGACTTTTGGTTTCTGGCTTCAGAGAGCTTATGCAGTATGTAAGCTATTATAAGACAGAAGTTTGTTCTCATAAATAAACCTAATAAATCGGACTTTCTAGGTTGGCCTTTGGCTCCTTCAAACCCCATTGGATAGGTAGTCGAGAGGCGTACCTTGGCCGGTACTACTCAGAT